>NZ_JBEYXD010000013.1:0-22176 GCF_040644975.1 Streptomyces sp. NPDC046900
GCGGGGCTCACACGCTGCACTCGGTCGCCTCCCCGCCGGCCAGAGGTATCTCCACGGTGAAGACGGCGCCACCCTGCGGGCCGTTGTCGGCCCCGGCTGACACCGGTCGGCTTACCGCGGCAGCCGCGGCAGCACCTTCGTGCGGTAGAAGTCGAAGAAGCCACGCTGGTCGGGACCGATCTGGTTGACATAGACCCGGTCGAAGCCCGCGTCGGTGAACGCGGTCAGCGCCGCCACATGCTCGTCCACGCCGTCCCCGCACACCCTCTTCTCACGCACCATGTCCTCGGTGATCAGCGGCTGCAGCTGCTCGAAGTGCCTCGGCGAGGGAAGCACCTGGCCCATCTCGCCGGGCAGCAGCTCATTGGCCCACAGCCTGCGCGCCGTACGGACGGACTCGTCGCGGTCGGTGCCGTAGCAGACCTTGGTGCCGCCGCTGACCGGCTTGGCGCCGCCTCCGCCCTTGCGGAACTGCGTCACCATCGACTCCTCGGGCGTCATCGTGATGTAGCCGTCGCCCACGCGGGCCGCGAGCGACGTCGCTGCGGGGCCGAAGCCGGAGATGTCGATCGGGACGGGTTCGTCGGGCACGGTGTAGAGGCGGGCCTTCTCCACCGTGTAGTGGGTGCCGTAGTGGCTGACCTCCTCGCCGGAGAAGAGCCGGCGTATGACCTGGATCGCCTCCTCCAGCATCTCCAGACGCACGTTCGTGGGCGGCCAGGCGCCGCCCAGGATGTGCTCGTTGAGTGCCTCGCCCGTGCCGACGCCGAGCCGGAACCGGCCACCGGTCATCACCGCGCTGGTCGCGGCGGCCTGCGCCACGATCGCCGGATGGATCCGCACGGTCGGGCAGGTCACCGCCGTCTCGATCGGCAGCGACACCGCTTCCGAGACCGCGCCGATCACCGACCACACGAACGGGCTCTGACCCTGAGCGTCGTTCCACGGGTGGTAGTGGTCCGAGATCCACAGCGCCTCGAATCCGGCCTGTTCGGCCATCCTCGCCTGGTCGATCAGGTCCGCGGGACCGAACTCCTCGCACGAGAGGAAATAGCCGTACTCGGTCATGGGGGGAACCTCCGGAACGGGGCTTACCGCATCGGTCCCGGGCCGGGTAACCGCCGGGGCTGAGGGCGAAACGCCCGTCCGGCGGCGTTTGGGCGCCCCGACCAGGGGGACGCGGAAGGTCTCGTACGGGTGGCATTCGTGCGCCCGCCAGGCAGACGCAACGACGTACGCGACGACCGCGCCGGAGGCGAACGTGAGTCGACCCCGCATCCTGATCGTCGGTGCCGGATTCGCCGGGTACCAGACGGCCCGCACCCTGTCCCGGCTGACGCGTGGCCGGGCCGAGATCATCCTGCTCAACCCGACCGACTACTTTCTGTACCTTCCGCTGCTGCCCCAGGTGGCCGCGGGCATTCTGGACCCGCGGCGCGTCACCGTCTCGCTCACCGGCTCGCTGCGCCACGTCCGGCTGGCGCTCGGCGAGGCCGACGGCATCGACCTCGACGCACGCACCGTGCACTACACCGACCCCGAGGGCCAGGGCGGCACGCTCGGCTACGACCGGCTCGTGCTCGCCGTCGGCAGCGTCAACAAGCTGCTGCCCATCCCCGGTGTCTCCGAGCACGCACATGGCTTCCGGGGGCTGCCCGAGGCGCTCTACCTGCGTGACCACGTGGTCCGTCAGATCGAGCTGGCCGCCGCGGCCGAGGACCCCAAGAACTGCTCGGCCCGCTGCACCTTCGTGGTGGTGGGCGCCGGCTATACCGGCACCGAAGTCGCGGCGCAGGGGCAGCTGTTCACCGACGAGCTGGTACGGCAGCACCCGCTGCGCCACGGTATGCGGCCGCGCTGGATGCTGCTGGACATCGCGCCGCGCGTGCTGCCCGAGATGGACGAGCGGCTCTCCCGGACCGCCGACCGCGTGCTGCGGAGGCGCGGTGTCGATGTGCGGATGGGGACCTCTGTGAAGGAGGCCACGCACGAGGGGGTGCTGCTGACCGACGGCGAGTTCGTCGACACCCGCTCACTGGTGTGGTGCGTGGGCGTACGCCCCGATCCGATCGTCGAAGGGCTGGGGCGCCCCCTGGAGCGCGGACGGCTGCTCGTCGACCCGTACCTCCAGGTGCCCGGCCAGCCTGAGGTGTTCGCCTGCGGGGACGCGGCCGCCGTCCCCGATCTGGAGAAGCCCGGCCAGTACACACCGATGACCGCGCAGCACGCCTGGCGGCACGGCAAGGTCGCCGCCCACAATGTCGCGGCCTCCCTCGGCATGGGCTCGAGGCGTGTCTACCGCCATCGCGACCTGGGCTTCGTCGTGGACCTCGCCGGCGTCCAGGCCGCCGCAAACCCGCTCGGCGTGCCCCTGTCCGGGCCGCTCGCCGGCGCTGTCACCCGCGGCTACCACCTCGCCGCGATGCCCGGCAACCGCATCCGGGTCGTCGCCGACTGGCTCCTGGACGCCGTACTTCCACGGCAGTCCGTCCAGCTGGGCCTGGTCCGCTCCTGGTCCGTGCCGCTGGAGTCGGCGTCGCCCGAACTGGCCCGGGTACCCGGAGGCCCGGACACCCCCTCGCGCTCGACGCTTCCGGGCGAGCAGGGGCGCCCCCACGGCACGGAGGAGACCACATGAACACCCGTCAGCTGCACGAACTGGCCCAGCAACTGCGCGTCGACAGCGTCCGCGCCGCCGCGGCGGCCGAATCCGGGCACCCGACCTCTTCGATGTCCGCCGCGGACCTGATGGCCGTCCTGCTGGCGAACCACCTCCACTACGACTTCGAACGCCCCGCGCAACCGGCCAACGACCGGTTCGTCCTGTCCAAGGGCCACGCCTCACCACTCCTCTACGCCGCCTACAAGGCCGCGGGAGCGATCAACGAGACCGAGCTGCTCACCTTCCGCAAGCTCGGCAGCCGCCTCGAAGGACACCCCACGCCCCGCCGGCTGCCCTGGGTGGAGACGGCGACCGGTTCGCTCGGCCAGGGCCTGCCCGTCGGCGTCGGCATCGCCCTGGCCGGGAAGCGGCTCGACCGCACCGGATACCGGGTCTGGGTGATGTGCGGGGACAGTGAGCTGGCCGAGGGGTCCGTGTGGGAGGCCGCCGAGCACGCCGGGTACGAGCACCTCGACAACCTGATCACGATCGTCGACGTCAACCGCCTCGGCCAGCGCGGACCCACCCGCCACGGCCACGACCTCGACGCCTACGCACGCCGCTTCAAGGCCTTCGACTGGCACACCATCGAGGTCGACGGGCACGACGTGGATGCCGTCGACCGCGCGTACGCCGAGGCCGAGTCCACCACCGGCCAGCCCACCGTGATCCTCGCCCGCACCCTCAAGGGCAAGGGTGTCCCTTCCGTCGAGGGCCGCGAGGGCATGCACGGCAAGCCGCTGCCCGATGCCGACGAGGCGATCGCCGAGCTGGGCGGCGTGCGGGACCTGCGCGTCGAGGTGCAGCAGCCGCCCGCGGCCCGGGTGCTGCACGCCGTGCAGGGCGGCCATCTCGATCTGCCGCGCTACGACGTCGGCGACGAGGTCCCCACCCGTGACGCCTTCGGCCAGGCGCTCGCCGCGCTCGGCCACGCCCGCGGCGATGTCGTCGCCATCGACGGCGAGGTCGGCGACTCCACGCGCGCCGAGTACTTCCACAAGGAGCATCCCGAGCGGTACTTCGAGTGCTACATCGCCGAGCAGCTGATGCTCGGGGTCGCGGTGGGCATGGCGGCGCGCGGCTGGGTGCCGTACGCCTCGACGTTCGCCGCGTTCCTCACCCGCGCCCACGACTTCATCCGCATGGCCTCCATCAGCGGTTCCGGTGTCAACCTGGTCGGGTCGCACGCGGGCTGTTCCATCGGCGAGGACGGACCCTCGCAGATGGGCCTCGAGGACCTGGCCATGATGCGCTCGGTGTACGGGTCGACCGTGCTGTACCCGTGCGACGC
Organism: Streptomyces sp. NPDC046900; assembly: GCF_040644975.1. Lineage (NCBI taxonomy): Bacteria > Bacillati > Actinomycetota > Actinomycetes > Kitasatosporales > Streptomycetaceae > Streptomyces > Streptomyces sp. NPDC046900. The sequence goes on from NZ_JBEYXD010000013.1 coordinate 3,954, forward strand.
CAACCAGACCGCGAAGCTCGTCGGCTCCATGGCCGGCCTGGAGGGCATCCGCTATCTGCGCACCTCGCGCGGGAAGACACCGGTCATCTACGGCCCGACCGAGGAGTTCCCGGTCGGCGGCAGCAAGGTGCTGCGCACCTCTCCCGCGGACCGGCTCACCGTCGTCGCCGCCGGCGTCACCGTCCACGAGGCGCTGAAGGCCGCCGACCACCTGGCTGAGCAGGACATACCGGTCCGGGTCATCGACCTCTACTCGGTCAAGCCGGTCGACCGGGCCACCCTGCGCGAGGCCGCCGAGCGCACCGGCTGCCTGCTCACCGTCGAGGACCACCGCGCGGAGGGCGGCCTCGGCGACGCGGTCCTCGACGCCTTCTCCGACGGGCGCCCGGTGCCCCGCCTGGTGCGCCTCGCCGTCCGTACGATGCCGGGCTCGGCGACCCCCGCCGAGCAGCTCCACGCCGCGGGCATCGACGCCGAGTCCATCGCCGCCGCCGTGCGGCTGCTGGTGGAACACGCCGTCGTGCGGTGACGGAGGGAGCGCCATGACCGGCACGAGCGCCGTGCGGGTGGGCCGTCATGAGGTGGAGATCCACCGGCCGGACAAGGTGCTGTTCCCGGGCGACGGTGACGGCAAGGAGCACACGAAGGCGGACCTCGTCGCCTACTACCGCGCCGTCGCCCGCTTCATGCTGCCCCATCTGCGCGGCCGTCCCCTGATGCTGGAGCGGCACCCCGACGGTGTCGGCGGACCGCGCTTCATGCAGAAGAACACCCCGGAGCACTACCCGGACTGGATCCACCGCGTCGAGGTGCCGAAGGAGGGCGGCACGGTCTGCCACACCGTCTGCGACGACACGGCCACCCTCGTCTACCTCGCCGACCAGGCCTGTCTGACCCTGCACCGCTGGCTCTCCCGCGTCGGCAGGCCGGAGCGGCCGGACCGGATCGTCTTCGACCTCGACCCCTCCGTGCCCGAAGGGCACGAGGGGACGCGAGGTGACAACTTCGGTCAAGTACGGCGCGCCGCACAGCTGCTGGAGGAACTCCTCGGCGAACTCCGGCTGCCGTCCGGTCTGATGACCACCGGTTCGCGAGGGCTGCACGTCGTCGTGCCGGTCAGCGGCGACCACGACTTCGACGAGGCACGCGAGTTCGCCAAGGATGTGGCCGAGACGCTCGCCGACGCCCACCCCGACCTGCTCACCACGGCCGCCCGCAAGAAGGACCGCGGCGACCGGCTCTACCTGGACGTGCAGCGCAACGCCTACGCGCAGACCGCGGTCGCCCCCTTCAGCGTCCGGGCCCTGCCGGGCGCCCCGGTGGCCATGCCCCTGTCCTGGGACCAACTGGACGACCCGGGGCTGGACGCCCGCCGCTGGACCGTCGCCGACGCGCTGGACCAGGCCCGCACCGAGCCCTGGGACGGGCTGAGGGCGCGCGCGATCGGTCCGGCGCGCAGGCGCCTCGAAACGCTCCGCTGACGACACCCCGCAGTCGCGTTCTCGCACACGGTGAACAGGTCTTTCCTGCCACGGTCAGCCGCCGGCCGGCGATGCCGGAGCCGTATGGCGTACGGCCGAAAACCGACTTCACAGGTTTGTGCGGAAGACACTGGGCACTCGGCTTAACGAGGTCGCCATGTCAAACACATCAAGCGCATCGAATTCACAGGATTCGCCCAAAAGCTCAGGGGACGGTTCGGCCAAGGGCCGGCTGCGCCCCACAGAAGTGGTGCACGAGGCACGTGCCCAGTTCGCGGAGCTGACCGGCATGACCCCCGAGTCCGTGTCGTCCTTCGAACGTACGGAGGACGGCTGGGAACTGCAGATCGAGGTCCTGGAGCTCGCCCGGGTCCCCGACACCATGAGCCTTCTGGCGAGCTACGAGGTGGAGCTCACCGCCGACGGTGAGCTCACCGGATACCGGCGCGTTCGCCGTTACGAGCGCGGGAGGGCCGACGCACACCGGCCCGGCGGTCGGCAGTAGACCGCAGTCCCGCGCACATTCCGACAGACCCGACAGACAAGGAGGACCGGTCGGTATGACCGTTGTCCCGGCACAGCAGACCGGCGGAGGTGGCGGCTCCAGCGGACTTTACGACGTCCTGGAGCTCGTCCTTGATCGAGGACTCGTCATTGACGCATTCGTCCGTGTGTCCCTCGTCGGCATCGAGATTCTGAAGATCGACGTACGCGTCGTCGTCGCGAGCGTCGACACGTATCTGCGCTTCGCGGAGGCGTGCAACCGTCTCGACCTGGAGGCCGGCCCGCACAGGACCCCGGGGCTCCCCGACTTGGTCGGAGAGGTCACCGAATCCGGGGCGCGCGGCAAGTCGAAGGGCGCCTTGTCCGGCGCCGCGGAGACGATCTCGGACGCCTTCAAGCAGGCCCGTGAGGAGGGCCAGGGCGAGAGGCCGCGGCCCCGCAGGAGCACGTCCGCCCGTAAGAAGGAGGAGGAGTAGGAGTGAGCACGTACGTCTACGGCATCGCCGCGAGCTCGCACCCCTCGCTCCCCAAGGACATGGGCGGTGTCGGCGATCCGCCGTGCCCCGTCAGGATTCTGGAGGAGGGCGAACTCGCGGCCATCGTGAGCGACGCCCCCGAGGGGCTGCGGCCCAAGCGCAGGGACCTGCTCGCCCACCAGAACGTGCTGAGTGAGGCCGGCGCGGCCGGTTCGGTGCTGCCCATGCGCTTCGGCAGCGTCGCCCCGGACGACACCGCCGTCACCGAGGTGCTCGCCGAGCGTGTCGACCACTACCGCGAGCGTCTCGTGGCCCTGGAGGGCCGGGTCGAGTACAACGTGAAGGCCAGCCATGACCAGGACGCGGTGCTGCACCGGGTAATGGCCGAGAACCCGGAACTGCGGGCCCTGGCGGAGACCAACCGGCAGTCCGGCGGCGGCAGCTACGACGACCGGCTGAGGCTCGGCGAGATGGTCGCCCAGGCGGTGCAGGGCCGCGAGGCGGAGGACGGCGCGGAACTGCAGAGCCTCCTGGAGCCGGCCGCCGACGCCGTCAGCGTGGGCCCCGAGTCCACCGGATGGCTGGCCAACCTCTCCTTCCTGGTGCCCCACAGCTCCGCGGAGGAGTTCCTGGCCGCCGTGGAGGAGGCCCGCAAGAGCCACCCGCACCTCGAACTGCGGATCAACGGGCCGTTGCCGCCGTACAGCTTCGTCGAGCCCGGTCCTGCCGAGCCCGCGGCGACCACGACCGGCACGGCCACGGGCGAGGAGTGACCCATGGGACTGCTCACAGAGGCCCTGCTGCTGCCGTTCGCACCGGCGCGCGGCAGCCTCTGGGTGATCAGACAGGTGATCGCCGAGGCCGAGCGACAGTACTACGACCCGGCGACCGTCCGGGCCGAACTCGCCCTTCTCGAGCGTCGGCTCGAGGAGGGCGAGATCACAGAGGAGGAGTTCGACTGCGAGGAGGACGCACTCCTCGACCGGCTCGAGATCGGTCTGGGCCATACATCGGGAACTGGCGACGGGACGACATCATGAATCGAACCGCACTGGGCCTCGCCATTGGGGCGGGATATGTCCTCGGACGTACCAAGAAGATGAAACTCGCACTCGGCGCGGCCTCACTGGTCGCGGGCAAGCGCATGCAACTCAGCCCCCGGGCGATCGCCGACCTGGTCAACCAGCAGCTTTTGAACAACCCGCAGTTCAAGGAGATCGGCGACCAGCTGCGCCATGACCTGCGCGGGGTGGGCAAGGCCGCCTCCGGCGCATTGCTCGAACGGCAGATCGAGGGCATCGCCGGCCGGCTGCACGACCGCACCTCCCAGGTGCGGGATCAGATCTCCGGAGTACCGACTCCGGACCTGCCCGGCCTCGGGGACGACGAGGACCGGGCCGACGAATCGGCCGGCGAGTCCGATCGCGGCGAGACGGAGGCCGCGGAGGACGAGGAGACGGGTCGCGAGAAGGTGGCCAACAAGGCGCCGGGCAAGAAGGGGCCGCCGAAGAAGGGGCCCGCCAGAAAGACACCGGGTCCGAAGGCCGCGAAGAAGACGGCCGCCAAGAAGGCCCCTGCCAAGAAGGCCGCCGCGAAGGAGACCGCCACCGCCAAGGGCGGCGAGCGGCGCGTCGGCCGCGGGTCGAGCGGTGAAGGGAGGCGGTGACGATGGCCGGCATCGCGGGTTCCGCGGCCGACAGGCCCGACGGCGGACTGTCCAAGGTCGCCCAGAGCGAGGCGGTCGACCACCTCAAGAAGGAGCTGCAGAGCTACCTGATGGCCCAAGCCGAGCGCATGCTCGTCGGCGCGGGCCGCAAGCTGGGCGAGACCACCGTCAAGCTCAACGACATCGCCGAGGGCAACAGCCCGGGCTTCGCCAAGCTCGCCCTGGAGGGCGGACGCAAGCTCGCCGAGGGCAAGGGCCCGCTGCGCGCCGTCCTGGAGACGGGCGCCGGCCAGGCCAAGGAGAAGATCGGTGAGGCCCTGAAGGGCCTCGTCGGCGGCAAGGGCAAACGTAAGGGGAAGGGCGGCAACAAGCCCACGGTCATCATCGAGTCCATGGACGTCGGCGTGCCGGTGCGCACCGCCTACGACCAGTGGACCCAGTACCAGGACTTCAGCACCTTCGCCAAGGGCGTCAAGAGCGCGGGCCGCGTCGACGACACGACCACCGAATGGCAGGGCAAGATCTGGTGGTCCAGCCGCAGCTGGAAGGGCCGCACCGTCGAGCAGATCCCCGACTACAAGATCCAGTGGTCGTCGGAGGGCGCCAAGGGCACCAACAAGGGCGTCGTCACCTTCCACCGGCTCGACGACAACCTCACCCGCATTCTGCTGGTCATGGAGTACTACCCCAGCGGCTTCTTCGAGAAGACCGCCAACATCTGGCGTGCCCAGGGCCGCCGGGTCCGCCTCGACTTCAAGAACTTCGACCGCTACATCACCCTCAAGGGCGAGGCGGAGGACGGCTGGCGCGGCGAGATCAGCGACGGTGAGGTCGTCCGCTCCCATGAGGACGCGATCGCCGAGGAGGAGCAGGAGGAAGGCCCCGAGGCGGAAGAGGGCGCCGAGGAAGAAGAGGGCGCCGAGGAGGAAGAGGAACAGCCCGAGGAGGAGTACGAGGAGACCGGCGAGGAAGAGCCGGAGGAGGAGTACGAGGACGAGGAGGAAGAGGAAGAGCCGGAGGAGGAGTACGAGGACGAGGAAGGCGAAGAGGAGTACGAGGAAGAGGATGAAGAGCGCGGGGCCAAGCGGGCGCCCGCCGGGAGCCGGCGATGACGACACCCCGCAGGCTGCCGGATCCCTACGGACCCAGCAGCGGCGCCAACCTCGCCGACATCCTTGAACGGGTGCTCGACAAGGGCATCGTGATCGCCGGGGACATCCGGATCAATCTGCTCGACATCGAACTCCTCACCATCAAGCTGCGATTGATCGTCGCCTCCGTCGACAAGGCGAAGGAGATGGGCATCGACTGGTGGGAGTCCGACCCCGCCCTCTCCTCCAAGGCCCGTCGCGATGAGCTCACCCGGGAGAACACCGAGTTGCGTGCCCGCCTCGAGCGCCTGGAGGCCTCCCGCGAAGCGGAGCAGATCGAGGGCGCTCGCACTCGCCGCAGAGAACCGGAGGAGGTCGAGGGCGCTCGCACTCGCCGCAGAGAACCGGAGCAGGTCGAGGGCACTCGCACTCGACGTAGAAAGGAGTCGTCGTGACCGCGCTGCGCTACGTCTACGCGGTCTGCCGCCCCCTCAGCGCCCCTCTCCAGGTCCAGCTGACGGGGGTGGCGGGCGTTCCGGCCCGGCAGCTGGAACACCACGGGCTCATCGCCGTGCTCAGCCAGGTCGCCGAGGAGGACTTCGCCGAGGAGCCGCTCAAGGAGCATCTGGAGGACCTGGAGTGGCTCACCGTTACGGCCCGCGCCCACCAGAACGTCATCGACGCGCTCACCGGCGTGACCACTGCGCTGCCGCTGCGGCTGGGCACCGTGTTCCGTGACGACAGCGGCGTCCGCGTGATGATCGAGGAACGCGAGGAGGACTTCCGGCGGGCTCTGGAGCGGCTGGAGGGGCGCGTCGAATGGGGCGTCAAGGTCTACGTCGAGGAGGAGACGAAGGACGAGACGGGCGAGGCGGCCGATGAGGAGGCGCGGGCGGACGTCCGCCCCGCGGAGCGGGCCGCCTCGGGACGGGACTACCTCCGCCGGCGCCGTATGCAGACCATGGCCCACGAGGAGAAGTGGCAGAAAGCGGAGGAATTCGCGCGCCGGCTCCATGAAAGGCTTTCGGCGCAGGCCGAGGACTCCCGGCTGCACGCTCCTCAGAACCCGGCGCTCTCCGGGGCTTCGGGGCGCAATGTACTCAACGCCTCCTATCTGGTGCCCCGGTCCCATTCCGAGGAATTCGTGGAATGGGTGGACCGCACCGAGGACGACACTCCCGGAATCCGGGTGGAACTCACCGGCCCATGGGCCGCCTATTCCTTCACGGGACTTTCGGAAGGTGCGCCGTGACCGCCGTCGAGCACCGGGAGATCGCCCTGGTCGACCTGCTCGACCGGCTGCTAGCGGGCGGGGTCGTGATCACCGGCGACATCACCTTGCGCATCGCGGACGTCGATCTGGTCCGCATCGATCTGAACGCCCTGATCAGCTCTGTCAACGCACAAGTCCCCTCGCCCTGGCCGGAGGCCGAAGCACCATGACCGACAGGACGCCCGGCAAGCGGCCCAACCGGCTGGACCTGGAGCCCGACACCGTGGAGCGCGACCTGGTCAAGCTGGTCCTCACCGTCGTGGAACTGCTCCGCCAGCTGATGGAGCGACAGGCACTGCGCCGCTTCGACACGGGCGAGCTGACCGAGGACCAGGAGGAACGGATCGGGCTGACGCTGATGCTGCTCGAGGACCGTATGGCCGAACTGCGGCTCCGCTACGGCCTGCGGCCCGAGGACCTGAATCTGGACCTCGGGCCGCTCGGGCCGTTGCTTCCGCGCGACTGATCGCCGACCGTGCGGATCAGGCCTCTTTCCGGCCCAGGATTTCGCCGTGCAGGACCGAGAACCAGCCGTCCTCCCGCCGCCCCCATTCCCGCCAGGCCGCCGCAACGGCCCGCAGTCCCACCGGGGTTGAGTGCCCCCCTTCCACCGCCCGGTCCGCGTACGCCGAGTCGACGGTCCGGTCCGCCCACAGCCCGCTCCACCAGGCCCGCTCCTCGGCCGTGGCGAAGGTCCAGGTGCTGGAGGTCGCGGTGACCTCCCGGAGGCCGGCACTCAGCGCCCACGCCTTCAGCCTCCGCCCGGCGTCCGGCTCACCGCCGTTGGACCGGGCGACCCGGCGGTACAGGTCCAGCCAGTCGTCCAGGCCCTCTGAGGCCGGATACCAGGTCATCGCCGCGTAGTCGGCGTCGCGGACGGCGATGAAGCCGCCCGGCCTGGTCACCCGGACCATCTCGCGCAGCGCCTGCACCGGGTCGCCCACGTGCTGGAGCACCTGATGGGCGTGGACCACGCAGAAGGTGTCGTCCGGGTACTCCAGTGCGTGCACGTCGGCGACCGCGAAGTCCACATTGGTCAGCCCGCGCCCGGCGGCCGTGGCCCTGGCCTGCTCCAGAATCCCGGCCGCGCGATCCACGCCGGTGACCCGGCCGTCGGGGACCAGTTCGGCCAGGTCCGCGGTGATGGTGCCGGGGCCGCAGCCGATGTCCAGGATCCGCATGTGCGGCTTGAGGGAGCCGAGGAGGTACGCCGCCGAGTTGGCGGCGGTCCGCCAGGTGTGCGAGCGCAGCACGGACTCATGGTGGCCGTGCGTGTAGACGGCCGTCTCCTTCGGCATGGGTGTCCCCTCTCGTCGTACGACCCCGAGCCCGGCCGCGGGGCGCTGCACACCACGGTAGGCGCTCATGCCGCATATTGAGACCGGCGTATTGCCATGTGGACACAGCGGAAGGGTCCGGCGGTCAGCGGCGGGGGAGCGGACGGTAGACGGTCAGCGCCTCGGGGAGCTTTTCGAGCGTCACCTCGCCATGGACCTCGGTGACCTCGCCGTCGTACGCGAGCGGGGTGCCCGGAGCCACTCCGTCCAGGCGCAGTCGCCTGACCCGGACGGCCGCGTGTGCCGGGGAGCGGGACAGGGGACCCGCGAAGGCGGCGGCCAGCAGGCGGGCGGCCGGCCCGCGGCCGCCGTGCACGACCCGTACGTCGAGCCGCCCGTCCGCCAGGTCGTGGCGCCGGGCCGGGGCGAGGCCCATGCGGTGGTAGGTGCCGTTGCCGGCGAAGAGCAGCCACAACGGGCGGGTGCGCCCGGAGAGTCGCACGCGCAGCGGATGACGGTCGGCGCGCAGGACGCGCAGGGCGGCGAGGACCCCGGCGGGCCAGCCGCCGATCCGGCCGGACCAGTGCTCCCGCTCGCGCACCAGCTCCGGATACACGCCCAGGCTGCACGTGTTCACGAAGCAGCCGCTGGCCGTCTTCGAGGAGAAGCGGCCCACGTCGACCCGGACCGCGTCGCCCCGCTGGAGGGCGCGCACGGTGTCACGTATGTCCTCGATGCCGAGGTCGAGGGCGAAGTGGTTGAGGGTCCCGCCCGGCAGGACCGCCAGCGGGAGGCCGTGCCTCAGGGCGACGTCGGCGGCGGTGTTCACCGTGCCGTCGCCGCCGCACACGCCGAGGACGAGGGCGCGGGCGGCGGCCTTCTCCAACTCGGCGCGGACCTCGGACGGTTCGCACTCCACCGTTTCGGCGCCCGGAAGGGCCTCCTCGAGTGCGCGGACCCGCTCGGCGGTCCCCGAGCCCCGGTTCGCCACGACCACGAGCCCGGTCCCGTCGGGCAGCGCGGGTACGTTCGCATGCCGGTTTCCGGGCGGCGGCACCAGATCGCGGGTCGGCACGAGGCCTCGTACGGCATAGGCGGCACCCACGCCCAGGGCCGCACCCGCGAGGACGTCGCTCGGGAAGTGGACGCCGGTGTAGACGCGGGAGACGGCCACGGCGGCGGCGAGCGGCGCGACCGCAGCGCCCCAGCCGCGCGACTCCAGGGCGACGCCCGCCGCGAAGGCGGCGGCAGAGGCGGAGTGCCCCGAGGGGAACGACGTGGTGATGGGCTGGCGCTTGAGCCTGCGGACGGCGGGCACCGGGTCGAGGACCGGCCGGGGACGGCGGACCGTCCGCTTGCCGATGGTGTTGATGGTGGCGGAGGCCAGCGCCAGTGAGGCGACACCGCGGGCGGCCGCCCTGCGGGCACGGGGCGTCCGGGCGGCGGCCACGGCGGCGGCCGTCGCGAACCACAGGACACCGTGGTTGGCGGCCCGGCTGAGCCGGGGAAGCAGCGGGTCGGCCCCCGGCCAGTGCCGGGCGGCGACGGACTCGAACAGGCGGCAGTCGGCGGCGAGCAGACGGTCGCGCAGCGGATGCGGGCCCGGCGGACGCAGGGTGAGGTCGACATCTGGGGTCATGCAGGGCGGCTACCCCGAGATCCCGGAACCCTGCCCGGGCTCCCGCCCCGGCGATAAACGATTGCCCAGGCCGGGTGCGTCCGCCCACAATGCGCCGCATGGGACACCTTGAAGCCGCGCACCTCGAGTACTACCTCCCGGACGGGAGGGCGCTCCTCGGCGATGTGTCCTTCCGGGTCGGCGAAGGCGCGGTCGTCGCGCTCGTCGGACCCAACGGCGCCGGGAAGACGACACTGCTGCGGCTGCTGTCGGGAGAGCTGAAACCGCACGGCGGATCGGTCACCACGAGCGGCGGGCTCGGGGTCATGCGGCAGTTCGTGGGTTCGGTACGGGACGAGACGACCGTACGGGAGCTCCTGGTCTCCGTCGCCCCGCCCCGTATCCGCGAGGCCGCCCGCGCCGTGGACGCCGCCGAGCACGCCGTCATGACGGTCGACGACGAGGCTTCGCAGCTCAAGTACGCACAGGCGCTCGCCGACTGGGCCGAGGCCCGGGGATACGAGGCCGAGACGCTGTGGGACATGTGCACCACGGCGGCGCTCGGCGTGCCCTACGACCGGGCCCAGTGGCGCCAGGTCCGCACCCTCTCCGGCGGTGAGCAGAAGCGGCTGGTCCTCGAGGCGCTGCTGCGGGGCACCGACGAGGTCCTGCTGCTGGACGAGCCCGACAACTACCTCGACGTGCCCGGAAAGCGGTGGCTGGAGGAGCGGCTGGAGGAGACCCGCAAGACCGTGCTGTTCGTCTCCCACGACCGGGAGCTGCTGGCCCGCGCAGCACGGCGGATCGTCTCCCTGGAGCCGAGCCCCACGGGCGCCGACGCCTGGGTGCACGGCGGCGGTTTCGCCACGTACGGCGAGGCCCGCCGCGAACGCTTCGCGCGCTTCGAGGAGTTGCGCCGGCGCTGGGACGAGAAGCACGCCCAGCTGAAGAAGCTGGTGCTGAGCCTGCGCCAGGCCGCCACCGTCAGCCATGAGCTGGCCTCCCGCTACCAGGCGGCCCAGACCAGGCTGCGCAAGTTCGAGGAGGCCGGGCCGCCGCCCGAGCCGCCGCGCGAGCAGGACATCAGGATGCGGCTCAAGGGCGGCCGTACCGGGGTCAGGGCCGTCACCTGCGAGGGACTCGAGCTGACCGGCCTGATGAAACCCTTCGACCTGGAGGTCTTCTACGGCGAGCGGGTCGGCGTCCTCGGCTCGAACGGCTCCGGCAAGTCGCACTTCCTGCGGCTGCTCGCGGGCGGCGACGTGGCGCACACGGGGCTGTGGCGGCTCGGTGCGCGCGTGGTGCCCGGACACTTCGCCCAGACCCATGCGCATCCCGAACTGGAGGGCCGTACGCTCCTGGACATCCTCTGGAAGGAGCACGCGCAGGACCGGGGTGCGGCGATGTCCCGGCTGCGGCGCTACGAGCTGACCGCGCAGGCCGAACAGCACTTCGACCGGCTGTCCGGCGGTCAGCAGGCACGTTTCCAGATCCTTCTGCTCGAGTTGCAGGGCGTCACCGCCCTGCTGCTCGACGAGCCGACCGACAACCTGGACCTGGAGTCCGCGGAGGCGCTCCAGAAGGGCCTGGAGGCGTTCGAGGGCACGGTCCTCGCGGTCACCCACGACCGGTGGTTCGCCCGTTCCTTCGACCGCTATCTGGTCTTCGGCAGCGACGGCCGGATCCGTGAGACCCCGGAACCGGTCTGGGACGAGCGGCGGGTGGAGCGGGCGCGCTAGCCGGGCGCGCGCCCGTTCGCGGGGCGGGAAGCCATCGGACACCGCCGGGGAAGGGCGGCGCGGGCGCTAGGCCCAGCGCAGCAGTGCCCCCACCCCGCCCACAGGCGCCTCGCTCTCCGGTGCGGACGGCACCGAGACGGCCGCCGCCCCGTTCTCCACCACGGCCCGCACCAGCGCGTCGTCGGCGCGAGCCTGCGCGGGATGCCGCTCACCCAGTGCGGTGAGGTCGCCGCGGCGGACCGCCACCTGGTCGGCGGCCTCACCGATCCACACCTCACGGCGTGTGTCGGGACCACCCGAATGGATCAGAAGTTCGTCGATACGGTGTTCGCGTGCCGCCTCGACCACGGCGGGCACGCCCTCGACCGCCCTGGTGCGCCCCTCCTCGTCCGGGGCCCGGGCCGCCAGGAAGAGTTCCAGCTCCTCGGCCGCCCGGCCGCGTAGATGCTCGGCCCGGATCCGCTCCACGTCGTCGTCCAGCAACCGGCTGCCCGGGCCGTGCCGCGCCTCGGCCACCCGGCCCTGGAGCCGGCGCGGCAGCCGCTCGTGCACGGAGCGCCGCTCGCGCTGCTCCCCGACGAGAATCACCAGGTCGGCGCCCGTCTCCTCCTGGCAGACCGCGAGCGCGTCCGCGATCTCCGCCGCGTTGTGCTCCCAGACGTTCTCGACCCGCAGCTGGAAGTGGCGCACCGACCAGTCCGAGGTGGCCGTACGGTGCAGCGGCCACTGCTTCCCGGTCACCTCCTCGGCCTCCTCGCTGCCCAGCGCACCCCGCAGCTCGAACTCGGCGCCCTTGCGGTCGATGTAGGCCACGACGCACACGGGTTCCTCGTTGGCCAGGTCGAGCAGGGGCGCCGTGTGCGGCAGCGTCGCCCACACCGCGGAGGAGCCGCCCGGCGGGGCGGCCAGCGGCGGATCCAGGACCACCTCGCCCGCACGGGCGAACAGCGCCCTGCCGTGCGGCTCGGGGGAGTGGGCCAGCTCCTCGATCGCCGTCCGGACCGCATGGCACGTCGCCTCGTCCGCCCCCTGCCCGGCCAGGTCACCGGCGAGCCACTGAGCGGTCAGCTTGCGCTCGCGTGCTGTGGACTCCGTGTGTCGGGAGGTGTCGACGTATACGGAGGCCCAGGGACCGGGATGTTCGTACAGTGGATGGAGAAAGGCGAGATCCATGGCTCCCTCCCGGATGCCGCTCGGGGTATTGCTTTTTCCGGGCGGGTACCCGGACCGCACTGAGGAACACGACGAGCGGGGTACCACCATGACCGGAGTCGACCCGGGCCGGCTGACCGACCACCAGCTCATGAAAGAGCTGGAAGCGATCCACCGCACACGCCACGACACGCTGCTGTACGGCTCGAACGACGCACTGCGTACGCACAACCACCGTATGGCGCAGCTGGAGGGCGAGTACCTGCGCCGCCATCCACGCCGGGGGGTCGCGGCGAGTCGCACCCGGGACGGGGCCCGGAACCGGGAACCGGGCACGCCCCTGACGGAACTGGGCAGCGCTCGCCGAGAAGGGGTGGGGCCCGCCCGCTGACACCGGCCGCACGCGTCCGGTCTCCCGGGCGCGCGAGGGCCCGGGGCACGCAGAACCGGACGGCGCGGCCCCTCACCATGGGGCCGCGCCGTCCGGTCGTCAGGCGTCACACGGTGAGCGCCGTCCGCGTGCCGGAAACCGCGGCTACGCGGCGAACTCCGTCAGGATCGCCTCGTCGAACGCCTTCAGATCACCCGGCTTGCGGCTGGTGACCAGTGTGTTCTGCCCGTGGTCGACGCGTACCTGCTCGTCCACCCAGGTGCCGCCGGCGTTGCCGATGTCGGTGCGCAGGCTCGGCCACGACGTCAGGGTGCGGCCCCGTACGACGTCTGCCTCGACCAGCGTCCACGGCGCATGGCAGATCGCGGCGACCGGACGGCCCTGACCGAAGAAGTCCCGGACGAACTCGACGGCCCGCTCGTCCATCCGCAGGAAATCAGGGTTGGCCACGCCTCCCGGCAGGACCAGCCCGTCGAAGGAATCGGCCTCCACCTGGCCGACGACCGCGTCCACCGGGAACGTGTCCGCCTTGTCCAGGTGTTTGAACGCCTGGATGTGGCCCGGCTTCGTCGACACCAGGACCGGCTCGTGGCCGGCGTCGACGAGGGCCTGCCAGGGGTCGGTCAGTTCCACCTGCTCGACGCCTTCCGGCGCCGTCAGGAACGCGATGCGCATGATGTCCCACTGTCCTTTCTGTGCCTGTGCCTGTGCCTGTACCTGTGCTTGTGCTTGTGCCTGCCGGGCGGCCTCGTCATATGCCGCCTCATTCCCGTCGCGTGCCGGGCGTCGTCCCGCGTGGACGCGGCGCGGCAACTCTTCGCTACGGCAGCAGTACGCATATGCGGATCCCCGTGGCCGTGCCGGTGGGACGGCCGCTGGACGAGATGCCGAGCCCGGGGGTGTGGATGCCCTCCGGCGGCTCGGCGTCCCGGTCGCCGTTCACGGCGGTGCGCACGTCCCGCGGCGCGGCCGCCTTGTGCACGTGGGGGGTCACCGGGGTGTCGGTGGAACGACGCCCTCAGTACCCCCAGCCGTGCCCCCCGTGCGCGGTGCGCGGCCCTCACACACCGACGGTGGCTTCGGCGAGCTCCTCCTGGTTGGCGAAGCGCGTCGATCGCCGGAGCCGCTCCACGGTCTCGACCAGGGGGTCGGGCGCGTTCTTGTCGCGCAGGACGCGGACCAGGTCGCCCGCGCTCGCCGGGAAGTCGCTGCGCCCGAGATACCGGGCCAGCTCCAGACGGGCGGCCTCCAGGGCCACCCGGGGGGTGCCGGGCACCACCGCTCCGCGCCAGACCGCCGGGTCGTCGTCGGCCGTCGGCTCGGGGTCGTGCCACTCCTCGGTGCGGGTCGGGTGACCCGACCGCAGCAGACCCTGCAGTTCGTGCTTCATTTCGTCGTCCCTGTGGACGTTCAGCCGGTCACTGCCTCGCTGCATGACTCCCTCCAGATCTTCGGGGGTGGCCCTCGCGTACCCGGTGGGCCGCGTTCGACACGGCGACCGGGGGTGCGGTCGGTGGCTATTGGTGGCCGCGTCCGGGCAGGAACTCCTGCACCTTCGCCTTGAAGCCCTGGCGAACCATCGGACCGCGGTCCGCGTCGCCCTTCAGGATCGAGGCGGCCGTGGCCTCCATCTGCTCCCAGGTGGCGTGCGGCGGGATCGGCGGTACGGCCGGGTCCGTGAGGAACTCGATGACCGCCGGGCCGTCCGCCTCCAGGCCCGCGCGCCAGCCCGCCTCGACGTCCCCCGGCTTCTCCACCCGGACGCCGGTCAGCCCGAGGGAGCGGGCGAACGCGGCGTACTGGACGTCGGGCAGTTCCTGGGAGGGCAGGAACGACGGGGAGCCCTCCATGGCCCGCATCTCCCAGGTCACCTGGTTGAGGTCGTGGTTGTTCCAGACACCGACCACCAGACGCGGGTCCGACCAGCGGTCCTGGTACTTCGCCGCGGTGATCAGCTCCGCAAGTCCGTTCATCTGCATCGCCCCGTCACCGACCAGGGCGATCACGGGCCGGTCCGGGTGGGCGAACTTCGCGCCGATCGCGTACGGGACCCCGCAGCCCATCGTGGCCAGCGTGCCCGACAGCGACCCGCGCATCCCCGGCCGCATCGTGAGGTGCCGGGCGTACCAGTTCGCCACCGAACCCGAGTCCGACGTCACGATCGCGTCTCCGGGCACCAGCGGGTCCAGCGCCCAGGCCACGTACTCCGGGTTGATCGGGTCCGCCGAAAGCTGCGACCGCCTCTCCATCACCTCGTGCCAGCGCCGCACATTCGCGCAGACGGTGTCGTACCACTCCCGCCCGCGGTGCGCGTCCAGCAGCGGGATGAGCTGCTCCAGGGTCGCCTTCGCGTCGCCGACGAGGTTCACCTCGTACGGATAGCGCATCCCGACCATGTGCGGGTCGATGTCGATCTGCACGCCACGTGCCTTGCCGAATTCCGGCAGGAACTGGGTGTAGGGGAACGAGGAGCCGATCGTGAGCAGCGTGTCGCAGTCGCGCATCAGCTCGTACGAGGGCCGGGTGCCCAGCAGGCCGATGGAGCCGGTGACGTAGGGCAGCTCGTCGCTCAGCGCGTCCTTGCCGAGCAGCGCCTTCGCCACGCCCGCGCCGAGCAACTCGGCGACCCGCTGCACCTGAGTGCGGGCCCCGGCGGCGCCCTGGCCGATCAGGATGGCGGGCTTGTCGCCGGAGTTGAGAACCTCGGCGGCCCGCTCCAGCGAGTCCTGGGTGGGCATCGCGGTCCAGCCGCTGCGGTCCAGGCTGGAGGGGACCATTTTGAACTCGTGCGTCGGCGGCGAGTAGTCCAGTTCCTGCACGTCACCGGGGATGATCACGGCGGTGGGGGCGCGGCGCGCGTAGGCGGTGCGGATCGCGCGGTCGAGGACGTTCGGCAGCTGCTCGGGGACGTTCACCGTCTCCACGAAGTCGGAGGCGACATCCTTGAACAGGGTGTGCAGGTCGACCTCCTGCTGGTACGAGCCGCCCATCGCCGTCCGGTGCGTCTGGCCGACGATCGCGAGGACGGGGACATGGTCGAGCTTGGCGTCGTACAGGCCGTTGAGCAGGTGGATCGCGCCGGGACCCGACGTCGCCGCGCACACTCCGAGACGGCCGCCGAACTTCGCGTAGCCCACCGCCTGGAACGCGGCCATCTCCTCGTGCCGCGCCTGGACGAAACGCGGATGGTCCTCGGCCCGGCCCCAGGCGGCGAGCAGGCCGTTGATGCCGTCGCCGGGATATCCGAAGACCTGCTCGACACCCCATTCGCGCAGGCGCTGAAGAATGTGGTCGGCGACCTTGGGGCTCATCGGTGGACCTCCCATGGGAAGAGGGATGTACGGATCGCACCTGTCGAGTCACCCGGGCGGTGCCGGGAAAACCTGGTGAAGGCGCGCGGCGGCCCCGGGGTCCGGGCAGGACCGCCGCCGAGCGCGGGCCGTCTCCGACTGTGTGCGGGGCGTGCGCGGGGCGCCGTGCGCCCCCTCGCGACGCTCCGTGGTCCCTTCGCGCATTCCCGTGTTTGCCGTGCACGGCCCGGGGCAGGCGCAGCCTCAGTGCTTCGGACAGGAGGCACGTCCGTGGGAGCGGTGGAAACCCGCCACGGGTGTGCCCGTCCGGCTCGGGTTCCCCTCCCACGGTGACCGTCCACCCAAGGCACCAGCAAAGGGAGTTGCGACCCACCATGCAGAATCGAGCGAGCGTGAAGCACCACCCCCATGACGACGCCCCCGAGACGGCGGAGGCCTTCCGCAGGCTCGCCACGCTCCCGCAGGGCCCCGAGCGCGACGCGCTCCGCGACGAGATCGTCGAGGCCTGGCTTCCCATGGCCGAGCGGCTCGCGGGCCGTTTCCGCAGCCGGGGCGAGAGCTTCGAGGACCTCCGTCAGGTGGCGGCGCTCGGTCTGGTCAAGGCAGTCGACCGGTACGACCCCGAGCGCGGCCACGCGTTCGAGAGCTATGCGGTCCCCACCGTCACCGGGGAGATCAAGCGGCATTTCCGCGACCACATGTGGACCCTGCACGTGCCGCGCCGGGTCCAGGACCTGCGCAACCGGGTGAGGTTCGCCTATCAGGACCTGTCGCAGACCGTCTCCGGCCGCAGGCCCACCGTCGCCGAGATCGCCGAGCACGCCGGGATGAGCGAGGAGGACGTCCTCGTGGGCCTCGAGGCCCTGGAGAGTTTCACGGCGCTCTCGCTGGACGCCGAAGTACCGGGCAGCGAGGACGGCTACTCCCTCGGGGACTCCCTCGGTTCGCCCGACCCGGCCCTCGACACCGTCATCGACCGCGAGGCCGTCAAGCCCCGGCTGCACGCCCTGCCGGAACGCGAACGCGCCATCCTCTACATGCGGTTCTTCGACGACATGACCCAGAGCAGCATCGCCGAGCGGCTCGGCATCTCCCAGATGCACGTCTCCCGTCTGATCAGCCGCTGCTGCAACCGGCTCCGGGACCAGGTGATGCGGGACGCCGCGTAGGCGCTGCGCGGTGAGGGGCCGAAGCGGCCACTGACCGGGAGGGCCGGGTCCCTCAGGGGTACGCGTGACCAGGGCGATGTGACGGGAGGTCAGGTCCGTCACGCTGCCCCGCCGACGAGGAGGCCGGGCGTGCGACGCCGCGGACCGGTGTGAGATCTGCCCCCAGGGGCCAGGCGGTGAGTGCTGCGCGGATCGGAGAGGTCCCGTCCGCGCGCACCGCCGGTCACCCGCCCGGCGGTGCCGGTGGCACGAATGGGGCCCGGCCGCGCGCGGGCCGTGGCCGGGCGGGCTGTCATGGGCTCTTGGGGGCACCACCGGCGTGCCCCGGAGGAACCCGTCGAAGGAGTCACCCGCATGCGCCGCAGTGCCCGTGTCCTGTCCGCCGCCGCTCTGGCCGGTTCCGCCGTGGGTTTCATGGCCGCGCCGGCCTCCGCCGAACCCTCCGCGGAGATCACCCCGCACTCCGCGGTGCCCGGTGGCGCGGTCACCGTCACGGTCTCCTGTGCCATGTCGGGCGGCGCCCCGCCCGACTTCATCGAGGCCACTTCCCAGGGCTTCGAGGACGGCAGGGTCCGGCTCTACCGGGTCGACGGCGATGCCATCAGGGCCCGTGACTCCTCCTCCGTCCTGTACAGCGGTGTGGCCCGGATCCCGGACGGTGGCGCCGTCGGCGACATTGCCGCCCTGGCGGGCCGCGACGCGGAGTGGGGCGTCGACGGGCGGTGTCCGGTGAGGCCCGGCGGCCGCGTCAAGCCATGGAGCGCGTCGTTCAGCGTGAGCCGGGACCGCACCGAGGGCCGGCGAGGTGAGGAGCAGGGGACGCTGCCCGGGAGCCGGCAGGCAGAAGGCCAGGCCCGGACGCAGGGAAGCCAGAAGGCGATGACCGAGCCACAGGCCCCGGGCGGACAGCAGGGATACGGGCAGCTGCAGCAAGGGGGGACGGGGCAGGGCGAGGGCCGGGTTCAGCAGCCGGGGACACAGTTGGGTGACGGGTCGCCTCAGCAGCCTGGCGATGGGTCGGTCCAGCAGCCAGGGGGGCAGCAGGGATACGGGCAGCTGCAGCAAGGGGGGACGG
>NZ_JBEYXD010000013.1:22274-22518 GCF_040644975.1 Streptomyces sp. NPDC046900
CAGTTGGGTGACGGGTCGCCTCAGCAGCCTGGCGATGGGTCGGTCCAGCAGCCAGGGGGGCAGCAGGGATACGGGCAGCTGCAGCAAGGGGGGACGGGGCAGGGCGAGGGCCGGGTTCAGCAGTTGGGTGACGGGTCGCCTCAGCAGCCTGGCGATGGGTCGGTCCAGCAGCCAGGGGGGCAGCAGGGATACGGGCAGCTGCAGCAAGGGGGGACCGGGCAGGGCGACGGCGGGGTTCAGCAGC
>NZ_JBEYXD010000013.1:22615-202398 GCF_040644975.1 Streptomyces sp. NPDC046900
AGCCGGGGACACAGCTGGGTGACGGGTCGCCTCAGCAGCCTGGCGACGGGTCGGTCCAGCAGCCAGGGGGGCAGCAGGGATACGGGCAGCTGCAGCAAGGGGGGACGGGGCAGGGCGACGGCGGGGTTCAGCAGCCGGGGACACAGCTGGGTGACGGGTCGCCTCAGCAGCCTGGCGACGGGTCGGTCCAGCAGCCAGGGGGGCAGCAGGGATACGGGCAGCTGCAGCGGCCAGGGGGGCAGCAGGGATACGGGCAGCTCCAGCAGCCCGGGACGGAACAGGGATACGGCCAGATGCAGCCCGGGACCCAGCAGGGCAACGGGTCGGCTCAGCAGCCGGGGACGCAGCTGGGCAACGGGGGGCAGCCGGGGAAGGAGCAGGGATACGGCCAGCTCCAGCAGCCCGGGACGCAGCAGGGCAACGGGTCGGTTCAGCAGCCCGGGACCCAGCCGGGGAACGGGTCGGTTCAGCAGCAGCCCGGGAAGGAGCCGGGCGACGGCGCGGGTGGTTCGCAGGGCCGGCAGCAGGGGGGCCAGGACCACAGGACGCGGCCTCCGGTCGATCCCCAGCACGGCGTGCACGCCGGCGAAGGGGGCGCCTTCGCCGGGTCCGAGCCGACACTGGTCGCGGGCGGCGTGCTGATCGGGGGCGCGCTCGCCGCCGCCGCCCACCGCGGCTACCTCCACCTGGCGACCGGCAGGGGCTGACCCTGTGACCCGGGCAAATCGGGCGGAGCCCATGAGCGGCCGGATCCCGGGGTACTCAGAACCCGAGAGCACCATCGGCACCACAAGGGAACAGAAGTACGAGGACGAACCGCGGCCATGGGCCGAGGGCCCTGCATGAGCCGCAGCCCGCGGGAACCGTCCACCGCACCACGGACTGCGCGGAGGCATGCATGCGGCGCACGGATCCGGAAGGGCACGGCCCCGTCCGTTACGGCCCGCCCTTTCCCGACCAGGGGTTGCCCCTGTTGCCGAGTCTGTCCGCCGCCATCGCCGAGGCCGCCGACTTCGAGGGCCCCGGATCCTTCGCCCGCACACCGCCCCTGCTGGAAGCCGCCGGCGGCTACTACGCGCGGCGCGGGCTGCCCGCGGAGCCCGACACGGTGGCCGCCGCCCCGGGTGCGCCCATCCTGTTCGCCGCCGTGACCGCCGCGCTGGGCGGGGACGTGCTGGTGCCGCGGCCGTGTCCTGCCTGGTGGGCACCGCAGATCCGGGCGCTTCGGCGGTCCGTGTTCCATGTCCCGACCCCCGCCGAGTGCGGCGGTGTGCCGGACCCGTACGCCCTCCTGGAGACCGTCCGCAGGATCCGCGCCGAGGGCGGCGACCCTCGGCTGCTCGTGCTCGCGGTAGCCGACGACCCGACCGCCACCGTCGCCCCGCCCGAGCTGGTGCACGAGACGGTCGAGGCCGCCACCGCGGAGGGCCTCCACCTGGTGAGCGACGAGACCTGGCGCGACACCGTGCACCGGCCGGACGACACCGTGCTGCTCAGCCCCGCCGAGATGGTCCCCGACCGGGTCACCGTCGTCACCGACCTCGCCGGGCCCTTTCTGCCCCCCGGCTGGCCGGCGGCCGTCGCCCGGTTCCCGGCGACCGCCGACGGCGCCGGGCTGCGCGCCCGCGTCCTGGACGTGCTCACCGCGCTCGGTGCCCGTATCGCCGATCCGGTCGCCGCGGCGGCCACATACGCCCTGGACGAGTCCGCCGACGTCGACCAGCGCCTGACCAGGGGCACCGCGCTGCACGCGCGCGTGGCCGCCGCCGCGTACCGGGCCGTGGTCACCGCGGGAGCCGTTGCCCGGCCCCCGCAGGCCGGGCGCCACTTCTACGCCGACCTCGACCCGCTGCGCTCCGCGCTCGGCGCGCACGGCGTCGGCGACGCCCAGGAACTGGAGGACTTCGTCAGCGCCCGGCTCGGTATGCCCACGCCCGGCGGCCACCGGTTCGGAGACGACCTGGCGGCCCTCCGTGTCCGGCTCTCCACCGGCCCGTTCCTCGGCACCACCGCCGAGGAGCGGGCCCAATGCCTCATCTCACCCGAGCCGTTGGAACTGCCACATGTGCAACGCGCGTTGAACCTCCTGGGATCGGTCTTCGACGATCTACGCGACGACGCTCAGCGATGGGAGCCTCCTCGATGACGCAGCAGTCCGAGCCGACCGAGCCGATGACGAGTCCCGCTCCGGCGTACCGGAGCGCCGCCGAGCCCTCGTCAACGTCCCTGCTCAGCCCGGTGTCCGGGCTGCCGGCTCCGCTACCGCCACTGGCCGAGCCTCGTCCGCTCGGCGAGCGCCGCATCTGGCCGCGCTCCTTCTTGGACCGGCTGACCACGCCCCTGCCCGGAATCAAGTCCCTCGCCCGCTTCGCCCGCGAAGGTGCGATGCGGCCACGGCCCGAGGGCCTCACGGACATCCCGCTGCTGCCCTACGACCCGGCCCCGCTGCCCCGCGTCGACTGGCGCACGGTGGCCGTCTCCTGGGCGGGGCACGCCAGTTGGGTGGTGCGGATCGGCGGGCTGACCGTGCTCACCGACCCGGTCTGGTCGCGTCGCATCCTGGGCACACCGGCCCGGATCACCCCCGTCGGAGTCGCCTGGAGCGACCTGCCGCGCGTGGACGCCGTCGTCGTCAGCCACAACCACTACGACCATCTGGACGCTCCGACCCTGCGCCGACTGCCGCCCGACACACCGGTCTTCGTCCCGGCCGCGCTCGCTCCCTGGTTCCGGCGGCGCGGGTTCACATGCGTCACCGAGCTGGACTGGTGGGAGGGCGCCGAACTCCACGGTGTCCGCTTCGACTTCGTGCCGGCCCACCACTGGTCCAAGCGCACCCTGACCGACACATGCCGTTCCCTGTGGGGTGGCTGGGTGCTTACGGCACCCGACGGACAGCGGGTCTACTTCGCGGGTGACACGGGCTACGGCCGCTGGTTCCAGCGGATCGGACAGCGCTACCCGGGCATCGATCTGGCGCTTATGCCGATCGGCGCCTACGACCCGCGGTGGTGGCTCGGCGACGTCCACTGCGACCCCGAGGAGGCCGTGCGCGCCGTGCGGGACCTCGGCGCACGGAGGATGGCGCCCATGCACTGGGGCACGTTCGTGCTGTCCGCGGAGCCCGTCCTGGAACCGCTGACCCGGGTGCGGGCGGCCTGGGAGCAGGCGGGACTGGCCCGCGAGGACCTCTGGGACCTGCCCGTCGGGGGTTCACAGGTGCTGGGCTGAACCCCGCCCCGTCTCAGGAGGTCGCGGCCCGGCGCATCCGCCGCCACATGCCGGGCGCGGCGCTGATCACCACCGTCAGTATCACCGCCGCCGCCACGCCCTCCCAGGGCTTGGGGAACAGCGATCCGCCGACTATGCCGATCAGCGCGTACGTCGCGGCCCAGGCGAGGCAGGCGGGCGCGTCGCCCCGGGCGAAGTCGCGCAGCGGCATCCGGGCCAGCAGGCAGGCGAGCATCACCGGGATGCGGCCCGCGGGGACGAGCCGGGAGAGGGTCAGCACCGCGATGCCGTGGTCGTTCAGCTTCTCCTGCGCCTGGGCCAGCCGGTCCTCGGGGGCGCGGTCGCGGATCGTCTCCAGCCACCGGGAACCGTTCTTCGACCGCATGCCGCGCCGCCCGAGCCAGTACAGCGCGAGGTCCCCCAGGAAGGCCGCGACCGCGGCGACGACGAACACCAGCGCGAGCGAGAAGGGCGCGGTCTGGTGGAAGGCCACGACCGCCGCCGAACTGACCAGCGCGCCCGTCGGTACGACCGGCACCAGAGCGCCGATCAGCACCAGCAGGAACAGCGACGGATAGCCGACCGCCTGCTGTGCCGACTCGGGGGTCACGCCCGTACCGGTGGCCGAGAGGAATATCACCGCGCGACCTCCGGGCGGACGCTCTCGCCGTGCGCCAGCAGATGCACCGCCACCTCCGGCGCGCGTCGCGCGGCAAGGCGCACGAACTCCTGTCCGGGCGCGTGGAATTCATGAGGGCGCACCGCATCCATGCCGATCGGCCAGTACGTGCCGTAGTGCACCGGCACGGCACTGCGCGGCATCAGCCGGGCCAGCGCCTCCGCCGCGCGCCCCGCGTCCAGATGCCCCGGCCCGAGATACGGTCCCCAGCCGCCGACCGGAAGCAGCGCCACATCGACGGGACCGACCACCTCGGCCATCGTGTCGAACAGAGCGGTGTCCCCGGCGAAGTACGTCCGTGCGGCGCCCTCGATGACGAACCCGAGGGCGGGGGAGCGATGCGGCCCGACCGGCAGCCGGCGCCCGTCGTGCCGCGCAGGCACCACCCGTACGACCAGGTCACCGACCGGCACCCGGTCGCCGGGCACGACCTCGGTGAGCCGCAGACGACCGAGCCTGCGCAGACCCGGCACCTGGGCCAGGGCACCGCGCGGCAGGAGCAGGCGGGTGCCCGGGGCGAGGCGGGCCAGCGACGGCACATGCAGATGGTCGACGTGCAGATGGGAGACCAGCACCACGTCCGCGACGGCGGCCTCGGCCGGCGGCACCGCGCTGCGCCGCCGTCGCAGATGCGCGAAACGGCGTGCGAACAGGGGATCGGTCAGCACACGTGTTCCGGAGTCCTCGACTGTGCAGGTGGCGTGACCCCACCACGTGATCTCCACCGGCACTTCATTGCCTCCTTCGTGCGACTCCCCTCGAGCCTACGGGCAGGAGTAGGGTCGGCGGCGAAACCCTGAGGTGAGGGGGACACCATGGGAGATGCGCACGAAGCCTCCGGCACGCGTGGCGCCTTGGGCGGGGGCGCCCCGATCCGGGTGACGGCGATCGCCAGTCTGACGCCGCTGGAGGAACTGGACGCGGACCCCTTCCTCGTCGACTCCCGCAGCCAGCACGCCATGTGCGCGCGCTGGGCGGCGGAGCGGGGGTACGTGGTCACGCGCGAACTGCTCGTCCGGGGCCTGCGCCACGACCACAGCGCCCTGTGGGCCGATGTGGAGGCGGGCCTCGTCGACCTGTTCGTCGCACCGAGCCGCCGGGTGCTGGAGCGGGCCCTGTCGTCCGTGGACGACTTCACCGCGGAGTGCGCCCGCCGCGGCGTCCGGGTCGAGACCGTCGGCCGCGCGGAACCGTCGTACGACGCGCAGATGAAGGCCTGTGTCCACCGCCGTCTGTCCATGCCGACGGCGGGCTACGACGGCCGCTGACCAGCCGCCGCCCGCTCTGTGCTCCAGGCCCCGTTTCGGCGGCCTGCGGCCGTTGTGACAAAGTGGGGCGGATCCCCTGGGATCGCATCGGCCGGGACGTGAGGTGAGCGGGGCGTGGGTCAGGAGCGCTGGCGGAGACTGATCAGCGGAGTGGGGCGGAGCGCCACCGTATGGGCCGTGTCCACCGCCACGATGCTCGTCCTCGCAGGACTGCTGCCCGACTTCCGGCTCCAGTCCGCCGCCGGTGACAGCGTCACCCGCATCGCCCTCACCGCCGCGGCCGGTGCCGGTGTCTTCGGTCTGCTGTCCTCTCTCGTGTGGCCGCTGCTCGTCCGCCTGCTGCTGCTCGTACCCACCCTCGTCCTCGGGCTGCTGGTCTTCTTCCTCAACGGATCGCTGCTGCTGCTCGCGCTGCGGCTCACCCCCTCGGGCCAGGGCGAGGCCGCCCCCGAGACCGCCGTCGTGGTCGCGGCGGTGATGTCGGCCGTCGCCTCGGCGACCGGGGGCGCCCTCGCGGTGCGGGACGACGCCGCCTACGGCAGGCGGCTGTACCGGCTCGCCGCCCGCCGGCGCAGACGCGGCGACGACCGGGCCGGACGCCGCGCCCCGGCCGTCCTTTTCATCCAGCTCGACGGTGTCGGGCACGACGTGCTGCGGGCGGCCGTCGGCAAGGGGCTCATGCCGACCGTGGCCTCCTGGCTCGGGCCCCGCGACGGCCAGGGGCCCAGCCACCGGCTCACCTGCTGGCGCACCGACTGGTCCAGCCAGACCGGCGCCAGCCAGCTCGGTATCCTGCACGGCTCCAACCACGACGTTCCGGCGTTCCGGTGGTACGAGAAGGAGCACCGGGAGGTCATGGTCTGCAACCGGCCCGCCAGCGCCGCCGAACTCCAGCGCCGGGCCATCGAACGCGCCGGTGGCGGCGGACTGCTCGCCGGCGACGGGGCCAGCCGCGGCAACCTGTTCAGCGGCGGCGCCGACGAGGTCGCCCTCGTGCTCTCCGTCGTCGTCAGAAGGGGACGGGAGAACCGCTCCCGGGCGGGTTACTTCGCCTACTTCAGCGATCCGGCGAACGCCGTCCGCACCGCCCTGTCGTTCCTCGCCGAGGTCGGCCGCGAGATCGCCGAGTCCACCCGGGCCCGCCTCACCCGGCAGCGGCCCCGGGTCAAGCGTGGCGGCCTCTACCCCTTGGTCCGCGCCTTCGCCACCGTCGTCGAACGCGACGTCGTCGTCGCCGCGGTGATCGGCGACATGCTCGCCGGACGCAACGCGGTCTACGCGGACCTGGTGGCCTACGACGAGGTGGCCCACCACTCCGGTCCGCACAGCCGCGACGCCGAGAAGGTCCTGCGGCGGCTGGACCGCTGCCTCGCGCTGCTGGCCCAGGTCGCCGAGCACACGCCGCGCCCCTACCGGATCGTCGTGCTGTCCGATCACGGCCAGAGCCCCGGCGAGACCTTCCGCACGCGCTACGGGCTCAGCCTCGCCAATCTGGTGCGGGCGGGCTGCGGACTGCCCGTACCGCGCAGGGTCGAGCGCACCCACAGCGGGACCGAGGCACGCGCGGCGGTGCGGGCCGCGCTGCGCCGTCCGGTCCAGGCGGGCGGCGAGGAGCGCCGGCCCGCCCGGCGCCACGACGAGCCGGTCGTGCTCGCCTCCGGCAACCTCGGACTGGTGTCGTTCCCCGATGTGCCGCACCGGATGACCAAGGAGGAGATAGACCGCCGGCACCCCGCGCTGCTGTCGACGCTCGCCAACCACCCCGGTGTCGGCTTCGTCCTCGTGCGCAGCGAGGAGCACGACGGGGTGGTGCTGGGGGCGTTCGACGCCGAGGTCCCGGTCGGCCGGCTCGCCGACGGGAGCGGCCCGCTCGCCGGATTCGGCCCGGGCGCCGCCGACGCCGTCCGCCGCACCCACTCCTTCCCGCACACCGCCGACATCATGGTCAACTCCTGGTACGACCCCGTCGAGGGCGAAGTCCTCGCGTTCGAGGAGCAGATCGGCTCGCACGGCGGACTCGGCGGTGCCCAGGCGCGGCCGTTCCTGCTGTCGCCGGTGACGCTCTCCGCCCCCGAAGAAGAGGGGGCCGAGCTCGTCGGGGCCGAGCAGGTCCACCGGCTCTTCCGCCGCTGGCTGCGCGAGTGCGACGGCCCTCAGGTGCCGCTGTCCGCGACCGAGGACGAGCGCGTCGCCTGAGCCGGGAGGAATCCGGTGCCGGCACCCGCACGAAAATGACATGACGGCCGCGTCGGTCATTGAGAACCTCGACGGTGAGCAACCGCGTCCGCGAGAGCGGCGCCGGTTCGGACCCGAAGAGGAGAGCCGCTGCGTGCAGGCAGCCGTCACCGTCACCCCCGCCCGCATCCCGGAACTGCTGCTCGGTCTCGCGACCGTGCGGCCGGTGTTCATCTGGGGTGCCCCCGGCATCGGAAAGTCGTCCCTGGTGCGCGCGTTCGCCGAGTCGCTGGGGCTGGAGTGCGTGAGTCTGCTGGGCACCCAGCTCGCCCCCGAGGACCTGATCGGCGTCCCGCAGATCCGGGACGGACGCTCGGTGTTCTGCCCGCCCGAGGCGATCGCCCGCGACGAGCCGTACTGCCTGTTCCTGGACGAGCTGAACGCGGCGACCCCGGATGTGCAGAAGGCGTTCTACTCGCTGATCCTCGACCGCCGCATCGGCAGCTACGAGCTGCCGAAGGGCTCCATCGTCATCGGCGCGGGCAACCGCTCCACCGACAACGCCCTCGCCCGGCCGATCGCCTCGGCGCTGGTCAACCGTCTCGCCCACGTCCACCTGGAGGCCTCCGCGAAGGACTGGCTCGTCTGGGCGGCGGCGAACGCCATCCACCCGTGGATCCTCGACCACCTCACCGACCGGCCCGACCACCTGTGGTCCAAGCCGCCCAAGACCGAGGAGCCGTTCTCCACGCCCCGCTCCTGGCACATGCTCTCCGACGCGCTGCACTCCTTCGGCCGCGACCTCGACGAGGAGACGCTGAAGGTGCTCGCCCACGGCACCCTGACCCCGGCACACGCCACCGCCTTCTGCGGGTACGTCAAGATCGTGCGCAGCCAGTACGGCATCGAGGCCATCATCAAGGGCGACGCCCACTGGCCGCACCGCATGCAGGACCGCGACCTGCTGTACTACCTCGCCGAGTCCTTCCGGGGCCGGCTCGTCAAGGAGCTGCCCGCGAGCAAGGAGCACATGTCGGCGAACGGACGCCAGACCGCGTACCGCGCCAAGTCGCTGCTCGTGCAGCTCGCCGAGATCTCCGTCGAGATAGCCCAGAGCGTCATAGCCTCCGACGCGGACGGCAACCCCGTCCTGCCGGCCTGGTTCCTGGTGGAGGCGGCCCGGGACATGTCGCGGCTGGTGGAGGCGCGGCGATGACCCGCACCCGCCCCAAGAAGAAACGGGACTTCGCGGCGGAGGCCTTCGCCGAAGGCATGCGGCTGATGCGGGCCAACCCGGCGCTGGCCGCCGTCGAGTTCAGCGTCTGCCGCGCGGAGGAGTGCACCACCGCGCCCCGGGACGGGCTGGTCCGCGTCGACTCCGACGGCGTGCTGCACGCCCATCCGGACCGGCTCGCCGACCCCGCCGACTGGGCCTGGGCGCTGGCGCACGCGGTGCTGCACCTCGGCTTCGGGCACGTCCCGGCGGCCAAGGGCCCGCGTGTCCAGCCCGACCGCCACGACATCGCGGCGCGCTGCGTGGTCGTCAACCGGTTCCTGCTCGGCTTCCCCGTCGGCAGGTTCCCCGAGGACCTGCCGGTCTCCTACCCCGACGGCGACGAGGAGCAGCTCGCCGCGCGCTGGCGCCGGGACGGTCTCCCCGCCGTGTACGAGCGCTGCGGGACGGCGGGCGGGGAGCCCGACCAGCTGCTCGTGGACGGGAAGGGCTGGTGGGGGCCGGCCCCCGACTGGCAGCTGGCCTTCGCCACCGCGCTGACCCGGACCGTGTCCGCGGCGATGGACATGGCGGGCGGGCGCCGTGACTCCCTGGACGGCGAGGCGACCCGGCCGCGCCCTTGGGAGCAGGCGCTGAGCTGGTTCATCTCCTCCTACCCGCTGCTCGGTGGCGTGGCGGCCGGGATCAAGCTGGTCGCCGACGCCGAACTCGCCCGCGCGCACGGCATCTCCGTGGCCGCGGTGAACGCCGAGGCGGGCGAGATCTACATCAATCCGCTGCGGCAGTTCGAGGACGAGGAGTGGCGCTTCATCCTGGCCCACGAGATGCTGCACGCCGCCCTGCGCCACGGCGACCGCTGCGGCACTCGCGACCCGTACCTGTTCAACATCGCCTGCGACTACGTCATCAACGGCTGGCTGCGCGAGATGCAGGTCGGCACGATGCCCGAGGGGCTGCTGTACGACTCGGACCTCGCGAGCCTGTCCGCGGAGCAGGTCTACGACCGCATCGCCGGCGATCTGCGCAGGATGCGGCGGCTGGCCACGCTGCGCGGCAGGGGTGTCGGCGACGTGCTGGGCGCGCCGCTGCGACCGCCCGGCGACCACGTCGACCTCGACGAGTTCTACCGCCGGGGCCTCGCGAACGGCCTGGACCTGCACCAGCAGCAGGAGCGCGGTTTCCTGCCCGGCGGTCTGGTCGAGGAGATCCGTGCGCTCAGCCATCCGCCACTGCCGTGGGACGCCCGACTCGCCCGCTGGTTCGACGAGTTCGTTCCGCGCCCGGAACCCGTACGGTCGTATGCGCGCCCCTCGCGCCGGCAGAGCTCCACGCCCGACATCCCGCGTGCGGGGCGCTACTTCCCGCCCGAGGAGGTGGCCCGCTGCACCTTCGGTGTCGTCCTGGACACCTCGGGCTCCATGGACCGCGTCCTGCTCGGCAAGGCGCTCGGGGCGATCGCCTCGTACGCCGAGGCCCGTGACGTCCCCGCGGCCCGGGTCGTCTTCTGCGACGCCGCGCCGCACGACGCCGGCTATCTGCCGGTCACCGACATCGCGGGCCGGGTACGGGTCCACGGCCGCGGCGGTACGGTCCTGCAGCCGGGGATCGACCTGCTGCACCGGGCACAGGACTTCCCGCCCGGTGCCCCGGTCCTGGTGATCACGGACGGCTGGTGCGACGCGCTGCGGGTA
This sequence comes from Streptomyces sp. NPDC046900, assembly GCF_040644975.1. Taxonomy (NCBI): domain Bacteria; kingdom Bacillati; phylum Actinomycetota; class Actinomycetes; order Kitasatosporales; family Streptomycetaceae; genus Streptomyces; species Streptomyces sp. NPDC046900. The sequence goes on from NZ_JBEYXD010000013.1 coordinate 32,894, forward strand.
CGGCGGGAGCACGCGTATCTCATACCCCAGGGCGCACGGCTGCCGTTCACGCCCCAGGGGCCGGTGTTCCGGGTCCGCTGAACCCGGCGCCCGGGGACCGGTTCGTCGCCATGTCCGGTGCGTGCGCCGCGTGCCGATGTGATCGGATGGTGCCTACGGAACCCGGCAACGGGCCCACACGTGAAAGGAAGAACCGTGGCAACCACGCGCACCGCACACACCGTCTGGGATGGCAATCTGCTCGAAGGCAACGGCGTCGTGACCTTCGACTCCTCCGGCATCGCTCAGCAGCCGGTGACGTGGGCTTCGCGCGCCCAGGACGCGAATGGGAAGACCAGCCCCGAGGAGCTGATCGCCGCCGCCCACTCCAGCTGCTTCTCCATGGCGCTGTCGCACGGCCTGGCCGGCGCCGGCACCCCGCCCACCAAGCTCGAGACCAAGGCCGACGTCACCTTCCAGCCGGGTGAGGGCATCACCGGCATCCACCTCACCGTCGAGGGCACGGTCCCCGGGCTGGACAACGACGCCTTCGTCGCGGCCGCCGAGGACGCCAAGAAGAACTGCCCCGTCAGCCAGGCCCTCGCCGGTACGACGATCACCTTGGACGCCAAGCTCGCCTGACGCACGGACGTCCGCAGTGCCGCGCCCGCCACGAGGGGGCGCGGCATCGCCGTTTCCTGGGTAGGTGCAAGAGGGGCCGGTCTGCCCGGCCGGCAAGGGGATTGACAGGGAGCCACTCAAGTTTTGTGATGGAGCGCGTAAAGCGCCCTGGCGGAAGGGGACGGCGATGGCACGGGCGGTGGGGATCGACCTCGGTACGACGAACTCGGTGGTGGCCGTCCTGGAGGGCGGTGAGCCCACGGTCGTCGCCAACGCGGAGGGGGCGCGGACCACTCCGTCCGTCGTGGCCTTCGCCAAGAACGGCGAGGTGCTCGTCGGCGAGGTCGCCAAGCGGCAGGCCGTGACGAACGTCGAGCGCACCGCGCGCTCGGTCAAGCGGCACATGGGGGACACGAACTGGCGTTTCCCGGAGAAGGGATCCGTCGACGGCACCCGCTACCGGGCGCAGGAACTGTCCGCCCGCGTCCTGCAGAAGCTCAAGCGGGACACGGAGGCGTATCTCGGCGAGGACGTCACCGACGCCGTGATCACCGTGCCCGCCTACTTCGACGACTCCCAGCGGCAGGCCACCAAGGAGGCCGGGGAGATCGCGGGACTCAAGGTCCTGCGGATCATCAACGAGCCGACGGCCGCGGCCCTCGCCTACGGACTCGACCGCGGCGAGGAGCAGACGGTCCTCGTCTTCGACCTCGGCGGCGGCACCTTCGACGTCTCCCTGCTGGAGATCGGGGACGGCGTGATCGAGGTGAAGGCCACCAACGGCGACACCCGTCTCGGCGGCGACGACTGGGACCAGCGGGTCGTCGAACACCTCGTCAAACGCTTCAAGGGGCAGTACGGCATCGATCTCGGCGCCGACAAGATGGCGCTGCAACGGCTGCGCGAGGGTGCCGAGAAGGCCAAGATCGAGCTGTCCAGCTCCACCGAGACGAGCATCAACCTGCCCTACATCACCGCCTCCGCGGAGGGGCCGCTGCACCTCGAGGAGAAGCTGACGCGCGCCCAGTTCCAGGAGCTCACCGCCGATCTGCTCGATCGCTGCCGGACCCCCTTCCACCAGGCGGTCAAGGACGCCGGCGTGAAACTGTCCGCCATCGACCATGTCATCCTCGTCGGCGGCTCCACCCGTATGCCGGCCGTCACCGACCTGGTCAGGGAGCTCACCGGCAAGGACCCGCACAAGGGTGTCAACCCCGACGAGGTGGTGGCCGTCGGCGCCGCGCTCCAGGCCGGTGTCATCCGCGGCGACGTCAAGGACGTCCTGCTGCTCGACGTCACCCCGCTGTCCCTCGGTATCGAGACCAAGGGCGGCATCATGACCAAGCTCATCGAACGCAACACGACCATTCCCACCCGGCGTTCGGAGATCTTCACCACCGCGGAGGACGACCAGCCGTCCGTCGGCATCCAGGTCTACCAGGGTGAACGCGAGATCGCCGCGTACAACAAGAAGCTCGGCGTCTTCGACCTGACCGGGCTGCCGCCCGCACCACGCGGGGTGCCGCAGATCGAGGTGGCCTTCGACATCGACGCCAACGGGATCATGCACGTGTCCGCGAAGGACCTGGCGACGGGCCAGGAACAGAAGATGACGGTGACCGGCGGCTCCGCGCTCGCCAAGGACGAGATCAACCGGATGATGCGGGACGCGGAGCAGTACGCCGAGGAGGACCGGGGGCGCCGGGAGGCCGCGGAGACCCGCAACCAGGCCGAGCAACTCGTCTACCAGACTGAGAAGTTCGTCCGGGAGAACGAGGAGCGCATCCCGGCCGGCACGAAGGACGAGGTGACGGCCGCGACCACCGGTCTGAAGGACCTGCTGAAGGACGGGGCCGACACGGCGACGCTGCGGGCCGGCATCGAGAAACTCGCCACTGTCAGCCAGAAGATGGGGCAGGCCATGTACGCGCAGTCCCAGCAGTCCGCTTCCGATGATTCGGGAGCTTCCGGCGACGGACACGGCGCCCCCGGCGACGAACACGGGGCTCCCGACGACGAGTCGGTGGTGGACGCGGAGATCGTCGAGGACGACAAGGACGCCAGGGGAGGGGCGGCCTAGTCGCGGAGCCCAGGCGGGCGGCGATCCGGGGTGGCCGGGCAGAGACGGGGTGCGGCGCCGGTCGCCGGCGGTCGCCGAAGCCGGGTCAGGGCTTGCGCGCGACCCCCGCGTACACCGGCACGATGCCCTCCGCCTGGGCCGCCACGTCCTCGGGTTCCGGCCGCCAGCCGGAGACGGGGATCACTCCGGGGCCGAGGAGTTCCAGACCGTCGAAGAAGCGCGAGAACTCGGCGAGCGGGCGTGGGAAGAAGGGCGTGCCGCTCTGCTGGAACAGGCCCGCGGCCCGCTCGACGGACTCGCGGTTCAGGTCGGAGGTGACCTGCGACAGGACCAGATGGCTGCCCGGGGCCAGCGCCTCGGTGTACCGCGCCAGCAGCCCGTGGACCTCGTCGTCGAGATAGTGGGTGAGAGCGATCAGCGACAGGGCGACCGGCTTCCCGAAGTCCAGGGACTCGGCGGCGCGGGCGAGGATGGCGTCCGGGTCGCGCACGTCCGCGTGGACGTAGTCCGTGCTGCCCTCGGTGGTGCCGTGCAGCAGTGCCTGCGCGTGCCGCAGCACGATCGGGTCGTTGTCGGCGTACACCACCCGGGCCTCGGCGACGACCTGCTGTGCGACCTGGTGGAGGTTGGGCTCGGTGGGGATGCCGGTGCCGATGTCCAGGAACTGGCGTACCCCCGCCTGCGCCAGCGTCCGCGTCGCCCGGTGCATGAACCGGCGGTTGGCGCGCGCCCCGCGCCGCACGGTCGGGTCCGCGGCGAGGATCTTCCGGCCCAGTTCCTCGTCCACCGGGTAGTTGTCCTTGCCGCCCAGCCACCAGTCGTACACCCGCGCGGGGTGCGGCCGGCTCGTGTCGAGGCGGGCGGTCGCTGCGTCACGTCCGGTCGTCATGCGGATGCTCCTGGGGGTGAGGAACGGGTCGGCATCGGTCAGAAGGTGTCCCGGTACTCCTGGAGGATCTTCCGCGTGCGCTGCACCGAGGCCGCCTTCGCGGACATGTGGTCCAGGACTTCCAGGTGCAAGGCCACCTCGGGGCGCGAGTCGAGATACAGGGCGCCGGTCAGGTACTCGCTGTAGACCATGTCCGGCAACTCCGGCTCGGCGAACCGGAACAGCACGAACGGGGTGTACGTCCCCGGGTGCGGTCCGGAGGCGTACTCGGCGATCTGCAGCGTGATCCGAGGGTTCTCGGTGACGTCGATGAGCCGGTCGAACTGCTCGCGCATCACCCGGGAATGGATGCTGACGGGGCGCCGGAGCACCGTCTCGTCCATGATCACCCAGAAGTGCGGCGGGTCCTGGGAGGTGAGCAGCTTCTGCCGGGCCAGGCGCAGCGCCACATGCCGCTCGATGTCCTGAGGGCGGACCTGCCCCACGGTCCCGGCCTCCAGCACGGCACGCGCGTAGTCCTCGGTCTGCAGCAGCCCGGGCACGAAGTGCGGCTCGTAGGAGCGGATGATGCGGGCGGCGCCCTCCAGGCTCACGTGCATGCTGAACCACTCGGGCAGCACGTCGTGGTAACGCTGCCACCAGCCGGGTTGATTGGCATCTTCGGCCAGCCGGACGAAGGCGGTGACCTCCTCGTCGGGCACACCGTACGTGGCCAGCAGCACCTGCAGATACGGGATCTTCAACGCGACGTCGGCGGTCTCCATGCGCCGCACGGTGGCGGCCGTGACGCGCAGGACCCGCGCCGCCTCCTCCCGCTTCAGCCCGGAGGCCTCCCGTAACTCCTGCAGCCGCCGCCCGAGCACCACCTGCCCCACGGTGGGCGCAGCCCGCCGTTCACTCACGCCACGCCTCCCCTGCCTGACGAAGGATGCGAGCAGTGTGTCACGTTCGAGTGAAAGTCTCATGGGTACCGGCGAACCGGCTTGATGAGAAGTCAAATCCCTTCTGAACGAAGGTACTTAACCGTCGCCGGATCCGCGGGCAGAAACGTCTCGATGGCCAGTTCCGCGACCGTGATGTCCATCGGGGTGTTGAAGGTGGAGATGGACGAGACGAAGGACAGCACCCGCCCGTCGTGTTCGATCCGCAACGGGAGCGCGAACCGGGGAACGGACTGCTCCGGCTCGAACTCGGCCTGCTCCGGGACCGGATAGGCCGCCACCTCCTCGTACAGGGCTCGCAGTGACGTCGAGCACTGCAGGGCGATCTGACGGCCCATCTGGGCCAGCAGATGTCCCCGCCATTCGCGCAGGTTCCGGATGCGCGGTGCCAGGCCCTCGGGATGCAGGGTGAGACGCATCGCGTTCGGCGACGGGGTGAGCAGCCGCTCCGGGACACCCTCCAGGAGCATCGCGATGCCCCGGTTCGCCGCCACCACGTCGTACTGCCCGTCCACCACCAGCGCGGGGTAGGGCTCATAACCCTGGATCAGCTGCTCCACCCCCGCGCGCAGCGCGTCCATCGACGGGTCGTCCAGCGGCGTCCGGGGGTAGTGCGGGGCGTATCCGGCGGCCAGCAGCAGGGCGTTGCGGTCGCGTACCGGGACGTCCAGATGCTCGGCGAGCCGCAGGACCATCTCCTCGCTGGGCCGCGACCGGCCCGTCTCGATGAAGCTGATGTGCCGCGTCGACGACCCGGCCCGCAGCGCCAACTCCAGCTGAGTGACCCGGCGTTGCTCCCTCCAGCCGCGCAGCAGTGGGCCGACACCCTGCTCCACAGGGGCCGGTGAGGAGGCGGCGGAGGCGGACGCGACAATGGTCATAAGAGGACCGTAGTCGAGGAGTGGTGCATGTACGACCGGCTCAACCCGTCCTGGGAGGCCACCGCCGTCTACCGGGCCAGGGTGCGCGGCTGTCTCCTCGGGGGCGCGATAGGCGACGCCCTCGGGTACCCGATCGAGTTCGCCTCCCTGGACCGCATCCGTGGGATGCACGGCGCGCGGGGCGTCACCGGTCTCGTCCCCGGTGGCGAGGGCGTGATCGGCCGTGTCACCGACGACACCCAGATGACCCTGTTCACGGTGGAGGGGCTCCGGCAGGCGCACGACCGCGAGCGGCACAAGGGCATCGGCGGCGGCTGGTCCCGGCTGGTGCGCGAGGCGTACGGACGCTGGTTCGACACCCAGCGTCTGCCCAGCCCGCCCGAGGGCGCGACCGGGCTCGCCGCGCAGCCCTGGCTGTACGCGCGCCGCGCCCCCGGCAACGCCTGCCTCTCCGGCCTGGCCCAGGACTTCGTCCCCGACCCCCTGGCCGAGCTGGGCCGCCCCGGCCCGGTCAACTCCGACTCCAAGGGCTGCGGCGCCGTCATGCGCTCGGCGCCCTTCGGACTGAGCCGGGTGCCCGCCGAGACCGCGTTCGGCATGGCCGCCCGGTCCGCCCAGACCACCCACGGACATCCCACCGGCTATTACTCCTCGGGCGCCTTCGCCGCGATCGTCGCCCACCTCGTCGAGGGTGACTCCCTGGAGGGCGCCGTGCTGCGCGCCCTGCGCCTGCTCGCCCGGTACCCCGGCCACGAGGAGACGACGGCCGCCCTGCGCGGCGCCCTCGACCTGGCCGCCGAAGGGGCACCGACCGCGGAGAAGGTCGAGACGCTGGGCGCGGGCTGGATCGCCGAGGAGGCGCTCGCCATCGCCGTGTACTGCGCGCTCGTCGAGCCGGAGATCCAGCACGCGCTGCTGCTGTCCGTCAACCACTCCGGCGACAGCGACTCCACGGGCGCCATCTGCGGCAACCTGCTCGGCGCCCACCACGGCGACCACCGGCTGCCGCACGAGTGGCTGGAGCGCGTCGAGGGGCGTGCCGAGATCACCGTGGTGGCGGACGACTTCGCCTCGGAGTGCGTACGACATTGAGAGCCCGGACCGTACGGCACCGAGGGCACGGGCGTGCGTACGGTGCCGTACGGAGGGGATGTGACAGGGTGGGTCCACCCCGCCCGGTACGGAAGGAGCCAGGTCATGCCCGTCGAACCGCTCTCGCACAAGGAGATCGAGGACCGGCTTGCGGAGTTGCCCGGCTGGTCCCTGGACGGCGACCGGATCGCCCGCTCGTACCGGCTCGGCTCGCACTTCGCGGCGACCGCGATGGTCGTCCACATCGCCCAGGTGCAGGAGGAGCTCGACCACCACTCCGACCTCACCCTCGGCTACAACACCGTCTCCGTCACGGTGAACACGCACAGCGCCGGCGGCGCGGTCACCGAGCTCGACTTCGAACTGGCCCGCCGCATCGAGGAGCTGGCGCCCGGTCACAGGGCGCAGTGAACGGATGGCACCCATGCTCGACTACGAGCGGGAGGCCGCCGAGTACGACGCCACACGGGGCGGCGAGCCCCGGGCCGCGGCGGCCGCCGACGCTCTGCTCGGACTGATACCCGACGGCGCGGGCCGGTTGCTCGACGTGGCCTGCGGCACCGGGATCGTGACCAGGCGACTGGCGGCCGGGCGCCCCGGGCTGCGGGTGACGGGCGTGGACCTGGCGCACGGGATGGCGCTCCGGGCCGCCGCCCGGCTGCCCGGCGCCGTCGTCCTCGCCGACAGCCGCCGGCTCCCGTTCCGCGACGGGACGTTCGACGTGGTCACGAGTGTCTGGCTGCTGCACCTGATCGAGGATCCCGAGGACGTCCGGGCCGTGTGCGCGGAAGTCGCCCGAGTGCTGCGGCCCGGCGGCGTGTACGTCACCACCGTCGACAAGGCCGCCGCCCATGACGTGGGCAGCGACATCGACACCGTCCTCGCGCCACACCCGCGCCGTCCGGCCCGCGATGACGCGGAGGCGGTCGCGGCGCACGCCGCCGCATACGGGCTGGTACCGGCCGGGCGGGCCCGTTTCCCCGGCGTCGGCCAGGGCCGCAGCCCCCGTGCCACGGCCGAGGACCTGCGGCGCGGCTGGTTCACGACGCTCGCGCCCGGGGATCCGCTCGGCGATCGGATCGCCGAGCGCCTTGCGGCACTGCCGGACCAGGACCGTCCGCGCCCCGACCCGGTGTTCACCCTAAGGGCGTTCCGCAAGCTCTGAAGGGCCTCGCGGGCGGGATGAACTCCGATCCGGCCGCCGGACGGCTCCCGACGTTCACCTCGAGCGCCTGTGGCAGCCAACAACCCCAGAAGCGGGCGTGCGTTGGACGCCGGCCCGGGCGGTCTCCCGGACTTCGCGGACGGCTCCTCAGCGTGAGACCGCCTTCGCCCAGCCCCGGTCGACCGTGTCCTGCGCCTTCGCCAGTTGATCGTCCGTCGGGAACTGAGGCGTCCCCTCGACCGTCGGCAGCCGGGCGGCGCCGCCCTTGTCGAGGGTGCCGTCCTTCATCATGACGTCCATGAGCACCGGGCGGGCATAGCCGTAGAGCCGGAGGTTCTGGCCCCGCACGCTGAACAGGTACTCCTCCCACAGGCGGGCAGCCGCCGGATGCCGTGCGTGCTTGTTGATGGCCTGCGCGTAGTACTGGGCGAAGCTGCCGTCGAAAGGGATCGACACATGCCAGTCCATGCCCTTGCTGCGCAGTCGATCGGCGTAGCCGAGGTTGAGGAAGTCCCAGTTGATGCTGACGGGTGTCCGGCCGTCCGCGACCGCCGAGGAGGTGGACTCGACGGGGTCGAAGTTGCCGCGCCTGCTGAGTTCGGCGAAGAAGTCGAGACCGGGCTGGATGTCGTCGAACGAGCCGCCGTTGGCCAGCGCGGCCGCATAGACGCTCGAGAAGGCGGAATTCGCCTCGGTGGGAGAGCCCTCGAGCGCGATCTTGCCCTTGTAGCCGGGTTTCAGCAGATCCGCGAAGGTCTCCGGACAGGGCTTGACCCGGTTGGCGTCACAGCCGATGGAGACGTAGCCCCCGTAGTTGTTGTACCAGTGGCCGTGCGGGGACTTCTGGTAGTCGGGGATCGAGTCGTACACGGCGACCTTGTACGGCGCGAGCAGGTGCTTCACCTCGGCCATCCGCGCGAACGTGTCGCCCAGGTCGATCACGTCGGGAGTCGTCGCCCGGCCGCCTCCTTTCTCCAGGGCGTCGACCTCCTCCTCGCTGTGGGCGTCGGGGGAGTCCACCGTCACCTCGATCCCGTACTTCTTCTCGAAGTCGTCGATGAGGGCACCGTAGTTGGCCCAGTCACGCGGCAGGGCGATCGCCCGGAGCGCGCCCTCCCGCCGGGCGGCGGCGATCAGCGCGTTCATGCCGCCGACCTCGGCGGCGGATGTCGCTGTCGACGGCTTCTGCGGCCCGGCGGGCGGAGGACTCCCGCAGGCGGTCAGGCCCAGTGTCACCACGGCGAGGCAGCCGATCGCGCCCGCTGCCCGGGCACGGAGTGCGGTCACGACGGCTCCAAGGGGTCGGAGGCGGGAAGCGCTGACACGTCTGGTCGTCGCGGGGAGTGCCCGGTCCGCCGGAGTGACCGGCCGGTGCCGCCCGACGCGCAGCCGCCGTTGCCGCCGCGCGGCGGTCGTGGAGTCCGCAGGCCTTGGCCCGCGCGTGCTCGGTCCGGCGGGCGCCCGGCACCCTCTCGCGGTCCCGGTGTCAAGGGCCCTCGGCGGTGTCCCCCGGCCTTGTGGGAGGCGGCCTTGGGAGCCGGTGTACCCGGTCGTCCCGACGGTGGGTTCCCGGCGAAGAAACCTGTCATCGGCGTCCTCCGCGCCTCCCGTACGGGATGGGTGGCCTGCGGGCGCCGCGGGCTGCGATGGTGCCCGTGCGTGGTGCCGTGCGGCCGCGCGGGCCTTTCGGAATGCGCTTTCACAATGCAGTGTCGTCCCACTGGGAGAGCAGAATGTCGCCGAGATCCTCCGCCTCCGGCGTGGCGCCGTCCAGCAGGGGCTGTTCGGCCCAGATGACCTTTCCGGTGGGCGTGTAGCGGGTGCCCCATCGTTCGGTCAGCTGCGCGACCAGGAAGAGTCCCCGGCCGCCCTCGTCGGTGACGGTCGCCCGGCGCAGCCGGGGAGAGGTGCTGCTGCCGTCGGAGACCTCGAAGATCAGGGCGCGGTCGCGGATCAGCCGGACCCCGATGGGCTCGCCGCCGTAGCGGACCGCGTTGGTGATCAGTTCGCTGAGGACGAGTTCGGCGGTGAACGCCATGTGCTCGAGGCCCCACTCCGTCAGCCGGCGGACGCAGTCGTTGCGTACGGAGGCCACCGCCGCCGGGTCACGTGGCACCCGCCAGTCGGCGATCCGCGAGGGGTTCAGCCGGCGGGTGCGGGCCACCAGCAGTGCGATGTCGTCCCTGGGCTGAGCGGGCAGCACGGCCTCCATCACCGCCGCACACGTGGCCTCCGGGGTGCGGTCAGGGCCGGTGAGAGCACGGCGCAGGGCCCCCAGACCGGCGTCCGGGTCATGGTCGTGGCCCTCGATCAGCCCATCGGTGTAGAGCACCAGCCGGGAGCGTTCGGGCACCCTCAGCTCGGTGCTCTCGAAGGGCAGACCGAGGCCAAGACCCAGGGGTGTGGAGACGGGGACCTGGGGGAATTCGACGCTTCCGTCGGGATGGACCACCGCCGGTCCGGGGTGGCCCGCGGTGGCGATGGCCAGGTTCCCGGAGGTGGGGTCGTAGACCGCGTACTGGCAGGTCGCGCCGGTGATGCCCTGTGCGTCGCCCTCCTGTGCGTCGAGCTGCGCCACCAGCTCGTCCAGCCGGCTCAGCAGTTCCTCCGGAGGCATGTCGAGGCCGGAGAAGTTGTGCACGGCGGTGCGCAGCCGGCCCATGGTGGCCGCGGCGTGCAGTCCGTGCCCGACGACGTCGCCGACGACCAGCGCGACCCGGGTGCCGGACAGCGGAATCACGTCGAACCAGTCCCCGCCGACCCCGGCCCCTCCCGCTCCGCGGCCCCCGGCCGGCAGATAGCGGTAGGCCACCTCGAGCGCGGACTGCTCCGGCAGTCCGCGTGGCAGCAGGCTGTGCTGGAGGGTGACGGCCATGGTGTGTTCGCGCGTGTAGCGGCGGGCGTTGTCGATGGACACCGCGGCCCGGACGGCGAGTTCCTCGGCGAAGCTCACGTCGTCGTCCTCGAACCGCGGGGAGCTGTGCGACCGCCAGAAGTCCGCGGTTCCGAGTACCGCCCCGCGGGCCCGCAGCGGGACCACGAGCAGGGAGCGCAGACCGCTGCCGAGGATGTGGCGGGCGCGTTCGGGGTCCTCGGCCCGCCACCCTTCGCATGTGCCCAGGTCGCGGACCAGGATCGTCCGGTTCTCGGTTATGGCGGCCGCGACGGGATGGCTGCCGGGGAACCGGATCAGCGCGCCGACGGGATAGAGGAGTTGGTCCTCGTCCAGGCCCGCGACCGCGACACGGCGCAGCTCCCTGCTCGCCCCGGGGGACTCCGCGCCGTGCAGCACGGAATCCAGAAGCTCGATGGTGACGCCGTCGGCGAACCGGGGCGCGGCCACCTTCGCGAGCTCCTCGGCGGTGCGTCGCACATCGAGTGTGGTGCCGATTCGCGCCCCTGCGTCGTAGAGCAGTCGCAGCCGTTCCCGCGCTCCTTCGGCCCTGCCGTACAGGGCTCGCAGCTCGGTGGTGTCCCGCAACGTGACCACGTTGCCGAGCGGTCCGCGCGGCGCGGTGGGCCGTTTGTTGACGGCCAGCAGCCGGTCGCCCGCCAGGTACACCTCGTCGGTGGCCGGCCGCTCCGAGGCCAGCAGCTCGGCGAGGTCCCCCTCCAGACCCAGATCGCTCACGAGGCGCCCCTCCGCGTCGACGGGCAGGTCCAGCAGACGCCGTGCCTCGTCGTTGGCCAGCAGCAGCCGGCCGTCACCGCCGAGGATCAGCACCCCCTCCCGTACGGCGTGCAGGACCGCGTCATGGTGCTCGTACATCCGGGTCATCTCGGCCGGGCCGAGGCCATGGGTCACCCGTCGCAGCCGGCGGCTCACGAGTCCCGCCCCCGCCGCGGCGATGACCATGGCCCCGGCGGCACCGCCGAAGAGGACCGGCAGCTGGCGGTCCATCCGGTCCCGTACCTTGTCGACCGTGACGGGGACGGCGACAACGGCGATCACCGAGCCGTCCGGAGCCCGGACGGGCGCCGCCGAGACCACGGAAAGCCCCAGGGAGCCCTGGAAGGTCCTGGTGAACGCCTTGCCCATCGCGGCCGGCGCGTAGGGGCCGATGACATGCTTGCCGATCTGGCTCGGATCGCTGTGGGTGAGGGTGACGCCGTCCAGCCCGTAGACGATGACGGCGTCCACGCCCGCGGTCTTCCTGGTGGCCTCGGCGTACGGCTGCAGGTGTGCGGTGGGGCCGGGGCTCTTCAGCGCCGCCGCGATCCCGGGCGAGTGGGCGAACGTCTCGGCCGTCGCGAGCGTCCGGCGCTCGGCCTCGCCCATGATGTCGCGTCGGGCCTGTACCACGACAGCCACCAGTGCGGCGACGACGAGGAGCACCACGACAGCAAGCTGCAGGAGGAAGACCTGGCCGGCGAGGCTGCGCACGCTCAGCCGCCGCACCAGGCGACGCGGCCGACGCGCCCTCGGACGCTCAGGCAGACCGGGCCCGTCGGACCGGGACGTACCAGGCGCCCCAGGACCGTCCTGACCCGAAATTTCACGCATATACCTTTTCTATCGCTTCTCGGGCGCTGACCTCGGACTGCCATGACGACCGGACGTGCGGCGATGGCGGCGAGCGAGCCGCGCCCGGCAGTCGCCGGCGCGGTCGGGCACGCACAACCGGTGGGTTCCACGGGGAAGCCCGACATCTGATGACCGCCTGCCCCGGGGGACGGAGGGCTCGGGGCGGCGGTCATGGCGTCGGGGGTGATGGCGTCAAACGGGTGGTCGGTCACGGGCCTGTACTGCACCGGTGGGGGCGAGGCGATCGCCACGAGGGCGGTCCGCAGCCCCAGGGACCCTCCCGTGGTCAGGGGCGACGCGCCGCGTCAGCCCTCCCGGGTCAGGCCCCGGCGGATCGCGTACTCCACGGGGGAGTGGTTCCCGTCCGCCCGTTCCAACTCGTACGGCACCGCCGGGTACAGCGGCGGCTGGGCCATGAAGCGGGGACGTGTGCCGTGGTGGGGCTGGGCGGCGTGGAGGAAGGGGTGGCAGAGTTGACTTCCTCGCCCTAAAGGAGGGCGATTCCGGTTTGCCGCGCCGTTGTCGGGTGCGGGTTCGGGTGGGTTCCTGTTTCATCGCGCTGTGCCGGGACGAGTCCCGGTCTTACCTGCGCTCCGCAGGCTGTCACCGCCAGTCCGGCGGCCTTGGCGACGTTGACCGCCGCGTTGATGTCTCGATCGAGGACGGTCTGGCAGGCCCCGCACTCCCACACGCGGACGTGCAAGGGCTTGGGTCCGTCCTTGACGCCGCAGGCGGAGCATACCTGCGAAGTCGGCTCGAACCGGCCGATGCGTACAAGGGTGCGCCCGTAGCCGGGCAGGACTTCGGCTGGTTCGGTCTCCACCACGAAGGAGGCGAAGTACCTGCCGGCACTGTCCTTGATCACGGTCACCGTGGACGGGGTGGAAGGCAGGGTGCGCGACCACTTCACGCTCACGTCGCCGGCCTTGGGCAGGCGGAGCTTGCCGCCGGGGGTGATCCTCCATCCGGCGTTCGCGGCGAACCGGATCGCCTGGCGGCTGTCGCGTTTGGACTTGAAGCAAGGCGGCCCCGTCTTGGGTCGCTTGCCCTTCAGGCCATCGAAGAAGTTGCGGTACGCGGCGTCCAGGTCCCTGAGGGACTGCTGAAGGATCACTGAGGAAACCTCGGCGAGCCATGCCCGCTGGGGCGTCCTCTTCGCCGAGGTGAGCTGTTTGGACAGCTCGGCCGACGTGACAAACGGCAACCCGGCGGCGCGGGCGTCCTCACGGACGCGAAGCGCGTCGTTGAAGACTACCCGCGCACACCCGAATGCCCGGGCCAGAGCGGACTGCTGAGGACCGTTCGGGTACAGGCGGAACCCATACCTGAGCTGCATGTGATCACCCTATATGCGTGGTTCATGTCACCGCGCTGGAATTCGCATCCCGATGTCAGGAGCGAGGCGCACCCTTCGCCGTGCGGCTCCAGGACCGGGGCGCGTCGTCCTGGGTGACTTCCGTGAACAGGAAGTGCATGAGCAGCGCGCGGCCCTTCGACCACAGGTTCGTGTGCCACAGGGTGGCTGCCTCGGGCAAATTGCTCCCCTCGATGTGCCAGCCCGCGTCGTCCGGTGCGGCGGCCCCACGGCGTGCGGCAGAGGACGCCGTGCCGTTTCCGCGTACGCGTTTGCCGTTCCTGCAACAGAAGTGGCCATGCACCGGTGCGTCGGCGCAGGCTGGGGTCCTCCGGACGAGAGGCTCACCACCATGGCGCACCACCACGACGACCACACCGATATCGACTGGGCCGTCATGGCTCCCCTGCTCGAGGCACAGGCACAGCTGTTCACTCCCCTGTACGAGCGGGTCATGGCCTGGCTGGCCGAGGAGGTGAGCGCGCCCGGCCTGGTCGTCGACACGGGCAGTGGACCCGGTGTCGTCTCCTGTCTGTTCGCCGAGGCGTTCCCGGGCGCGCGGGTCGTCGCGGTGGACGGCTCCGAGCCCCTCCTCGAGCGGGCGCGCGCCCGGGCCGCACGCCTGGGCCTCGCCGATCGCTTCGCCACCATCGCGGGCGAACTCCCCGACGCACTGGGTCACTTGGACTACCCCGCCGATCTGCTGTGGGCGAGCAACAGCCTGCACCACCTCGGTGACCAGCGGGCCGCCCTTGCCGCGTTCGCCGAGCGGCTGGCCCCCGGCGGCACTCTGGCCCTGCTGGAGGGCGGACTGCCCGCGCGGTTCCTGCCCCGGGACATCGGTATCGGCCGTCCCGGTCTGCAGGCACGGATCGACGCCGTGGAGACGGAGTGGTTCGCACAGATGCGGGAATCGCTGCCCGGTGCCGTGACCGAGACCGAGGACTGGCCGGTTCTGCTGACCGCCGCGGGTCTGAAGCACTCCGGCACGCGCAGCTTCCTGCTGGACCTTCCCGCACCCGTCACGGACCGGGCGCGTGCCTATGTGGCCGGCTCTCTGGCCCGGCTCAGGGATGCGCTCACGGACGGCCTCGACGCCGAGGACCGCGCCACCCTCGACCGGCTCCTCGACCCGGAGGACGAGGCGAGCGTGCACCGCAGGCGCGATGTGTTCGTGCTGAAGGCGCACACGGTGTACACGGCCGTCCGGGCCTCCTGAGCCCTGCCGCCCGGCCGTTTGGTGTCGGCGCCCGGTGCCGCGCGTGCCCGCGGTACCGGGCCTGCCGGCCCTGCCCGTTCAGTTGCTCTGGATGAACTGCTTGGCCAGCGACTGGCCGAGGGACACCGCAGCGCTGTGACTCTCGATCGGCGACACCTGCGAGTTCTTGAACAGGATGTACGTCACGCCGGAGTCGGCGCCGCCGGTCTCCGGGTCGGGGTCGATGCCGAGCGCGTTGGCCGTGGCGTACGAGGCCTCGCCGATGATCTTCGTGGGGCCGGTGTCGCCGACGACGGCGTACTCGACCTTGTTGTGGTAGATGACGGCGACCACGCCGCCGCCCTTGATGCCGGAGCTGGAGTACTTCCAGATGCTGCTCGCGCTCGGCACGACGACGTACGGGAGGGAGTCGGCGCGCAGGGGCTTGCCGTCGGACTGGTGGAAGGCGGTGTCGTCCTGGAACCAGGGGTCGGTGTCGCCGTTGCACTTGCCGGTGACCTGGCCGTCGCAGTCGATGTCCATGTCGGCCTTCCAGAACACCGCGCCGTTCTTGCCGCACACGGGGACGGTGGCCGAGGTCTCGTCGTCGGTCTTGTACTTGCCGTTCGATATCTGCGAACAGGACGTCACCTTCGCGAGCAGGTCCGCGGCGCTGACCGTGCCCTCCTGAGCGGACTTGGGAGCGGCCGCTCCGGAGACGCTGGTGGGGAGCACGGCGGTGGCGAGGAGCGCGGCGCCTGAGGCCGCGGCGAGGGTCAGTGTTCGAGTGCGCACTGTGGGGGGGGACCCTTCTGTTAGGAAAGTTTCCTTACCGGGTGCCGTACAAGGTGGACCCGTCGGCATGGCCGCGTCAAGCCCCAACGAGGCCACAGATACGGTCGGTTGGGAGCCGACGGGAAACGGGCCGCCCGTGTGCGCGGTGGGGTGGAGCGACTCCCGACGCCTCTTGAGGCGTGAGGACCCGAGGCTCTCCGGTCCTGGTCGGCGGCTGCCCCCGGAACGCACGGCGACGCCCCTCGGAGCCGCCGGGCAAGCGGTCCGCGGGGCGTCGCCGGGATGTCGTCCGTCAGCCCATGTCGAACGTCGCCGGGTCCGGGCCGAGACGCCGGTCCTCGTTCAGCGCACTGATCGCCCCCATGTCCTCGGCGTCCAGCGAGAAGTCGAAGACCTCGATGTTCTCCCTGATCCTGGCCGGAGTCACCGACTTCGGGATCACGATGTTCCCGAGCTGGAGGTGCCAGCGCAGCACGACCTGGGCCGGCGTGCGGTTGTGCTTCTGCGCGATGGCGACGATCGCCGGGACCTCCAGAAGGCCCCTGCCCTGCCCCAGTGGGGACCAGCCCTCGGTCGCGACGCCCTGCTCGGCGTGGTACTCGCGCGCCGCGTGCTGCTGCAGGCGCGGGTGCAGCTCGATCTGGTTGACCGCCGGGATGACCGAGGTCTCGGCGATCAGCGTCCGGAGGTGTTCCGGGAGGAAGTTGGAGACACCGATCGCCTTCGCGCGGCCGTCGCCGTAGATCTTCTCGAAAGCCCTGTACGTGTCGACGAACTTGCCCCGCGAGGGCAGCGGCCAGTGGATCAGATAGAGGTCGACGTACTCCAGGCCGAGCTTCTCCAGCGACACGTCGAAGGCGCGCAGCGTGGCGTCGTACCCCTGGTCGCTGTTCCAGAGCTTGGTGGTGATGAAGAGGTCCTGGCGCGGGATCCCGGAGGCGGCCACCGCCTGGCCCACACCCTCTTCGTTGCCGTAGATCGCTGCTGTGTCGATGCTGCGGTACCCGGCCTCCAAGGCGGTGGCCACCGCGGTCTCCGCCTCGTCGTCCGGCACCTGCCAGACGCCGAAGCCCAGCTGGGGCATCTCGACGCCATTGTTCAGGATGATCGGGGGGACCTTGCTGCTCACGAACTCTCGATCCTTCAGTCGTCGGGTGCTACACCCATCGTCAACGATCACAGCCCGCCGCGCATTCCTGGCCGGTCGTTTCCGCGCCGTATCCCTGCGGAGAGCAGCAGATCCGCCGGACATGGATCCGACCTTCTCGGTCCAAGCCATTGACCGGGCTCCGTCATCCCGTAGCTCTGTATCGCGACCGAACGCGTCGTTGAACGCGGCGCATGCATGTGAACATGCTGCCTGCCTGGGCCTTTCCGGGCTCATCCGCCCCCACCCAGCCGGAAGCAGGTACGCGCACATGAACGAGATGGTGTCCGAGGTGCGCCGACCGGAACCGCTCATTCGGAAGACATCGGAGGACAGGTTCCAGGAGAACCTTGACTCTTCGACAGTGGAAACTGATCAGCCGGTCAGCAGTCCTGACCGGCGAACAGCAGACCGATGCCTTGGGACAAGCCGTCGAACCGGGGTCGTCCCGGCCCCGTCCGTCCGGCGCAGAACCACCGCCGGGCAGCACGGCGCCCCTGGATTCGCCGCCCGCGCCCATCGACTGATCGAGCGGAACAGAGGTGCGGGGGACGGGTCCGTCAAGATCTTCCGGGTGACCATCGACTACCCGTCGCCGCCGGGGCGGCGTGCCGGGCTCAGGCCCGGTACAACGCCTCCACCTCGGTCGCGTACGCGTTCTCGATCGCCTTGCGCTTCAGCTTCAGCGACGGGGTGAGCAGGCCGTGCTCCTCGGTGAACTGGTGCGCGAGGATGCGGAAGGTGCGGATCGACTCGGCCTGCGAGACCAGGGTGTTCGCGGCGACCACGGCACGTCGCACCTCGGTCTCCAGATCGGGGTCGCGCACGAGCTGGGACGGGGACATCCTGGGCTTGCCCCGCATCTGCAGCCAGTGCTCCACGGCCTCCCCGTCGAGCGTGACCAGCGCGGCGATATAGGGGCGGTCGTTGCCGACCACGATGCACTGGGCGACCAGCGGATGGTCCCGCACCCGCTCCTCGAGCACGCCGGGCGAGACGCTCTTGCCGCCCGAGGTCACCAGGATCTCCTTCTTGCGCCCGGTGATGGTGAGAAAGCCGTCCTCGTCGAGCGAGCCCAGGTCTCCGGTGGCCAGCCAGCCGTCGTGCAGGGACTCGTCGGTGGCCTTCGGGTTGTTGAGGTAGCCCTGGAAGACATGGCCGCCGTGCAGCCAGACCTCTCCGTCGTCGGCTATGTGCACGGTCGTGCCCGGGATGGCCTGGCCGACCGTGCCGTAGCGGGTGCGCTCGGGCGGATTCGCGGTCGCCGCGGCCGTCGACTCCGTCAGCCCGTACCCCTCGTAGATGTGTACGCCGGCGCCCGCGAAGAACAGGCCGAGCCGGCGGTCCATCCCGGAGCCTCCGGACATCGCGTGCCGCACCCGGCCGCCCATCGCGGCACGGATCTTGGTGTACACGACCTTGTCGAAGAACTGGTGCTGCATGCGCAGGCCCGCCGACGGGCCGGGGCCGATGCCCCAGGCTTTCGCCTCGACCGCGTCCGCGTACTTGACGGCGACCTCGACCGCCTTCTCGAAGGGGCCGGAGCGGCCCTCCTTCTCGGCCTTGCGGCGGGCCGCGTTGAAGACCTTCTCGAAGATGTAGGGCACGGCGAGGAAGAACGTCGGCCTGAACGCGGCCAGGTCGGGCAGCAGCGCGGCCGCGTTCAGCTGCGGCTGGTGGCCGATCTTGACCCGGCCGCGGATGCAGGCGACCTCGACCATCCGGCCGAAGACATGGGCCAGCGGCAGGAAGAGCAGCGTGGAGGCCTCGTCGCCCCTCTTGGAGTGGAAGACCGGCTCCCAGCGTTCGATGACCGTGTCGCCCTCGAACATGAAGTTGCTGTGCGTGAGGACACAGCCCTTGGGGCGGCCGGTGGTGCCGGAGGTGTAGATGACCGTCGCCGTCGAGTCGGGGGTGACCGCCTGCCGGTGCCGGTGGACCACCTCGTCCTCGATGTGCGCGCCCGCGTCGTAGAGCTCCTGCACGGCGCCGACGTCCAGTTGCCACAGCCGGTGCAGCTGCGGCAGTCGGTCGATGACCGTGGCGATCGTCATCGCGTGGTCCTCGTGCTCCACCATCGCGGCCGTCACCTGGGCGTCGTGGAGCATCCAGAAGACCTGCTCGGCCGAGGAGGTGGGATAGATCGGCACCACCTGGGCGCCGATCGTCCACAGCGCGAAGTCGAAGAGCGTCCACTCGTACCGCGTACGGCACATGATCGCGACCCGGTCCCCGAACCGGACGCCCTGGGCCAGCAGACCCTTGGCGAGGGCGAGGACCTCGTCGCGGAACTCGGCGGCGGTCACATCGCGCCACTGGCCCTCGTCGTCCTTGCGGCCGAGTGCGACACGGAGCGGATCTTCCTGGGCATAGTCGAAGACGACGTCGGCCAGACCGCCCACCGGCGGCGCCGACGCCAGCTGAGGGTTGGTGAACTCGTGCAATCCCCGCTCCTTGTGGCGCTCCGCACAGCGCCGTGAAAGCTACCCCACCGAAGGGCCGGGCGGGAGAGGGGCGAAATCCCGGGCACTCGCGGCAAACGCACAGGCCAGCCGGGAAGATAACCGCACAAGGGGGAAGGAGCGGACAGAATTCCTTACGGCCGCGTAGGTTCCGGGCCCGCAATCTCCACGGAATCTGTACGGCGCGCTTACCGCACGCTGCAATCTACCGGCCAGTAGCGACGGGGCGGTGGCCGGGGTCGCACGGACCACCGCCCCCGTGTTCAGCCCCGCGGCACCGACTCCTTCAGCGGCTGGGGCGCCGTTCGTGTCACCGCGTTCTCCGGCTGCCGGACCAGCACGAGGACCAGCGTGCCTGCGATCACGCCCGCCACACCCGCGACCAGCAGAGCCGCGTCCAGACCGGAGGCGAAAGCGGTGCGCAGCGCATGCTCGGAGAATCCGCGGCGCAGGGCCCCGGCACCTCCACTCGCCAGAGTGTGCGCCGCATCGCGTGGCAACGTGTCCCGCATCCGGGAGGTCAGTACGGTGCCGAAGGCGGCGACCCCCAGCGCGTACCCCAACTGGCGGACCGTGTTCACCGCGCCGCCCGCCATGCCCGCCCGCTCCGGTGGCACCGAGGCGAGCGCCGCTCCGGCGACCGAGGGCGACACGAAGCCGGTGCCGATGCCCACCACGACGAGCCCCGGGATGAGCGCGGTCCAGCCGCTGCCCGCATCCAGCACCCTCTGGCAGAGGGCGCCCGTGCCGATCAGCAGCAGCCCGCCGCCGACGGTCAGCCGGGCCGGCGCCCCGTGCAGCAGGCGCCCGCCCAGGATCGCGACCACCATGGCGGCGACCGTCAGCGGCAGCAGCGTCAGTCCGCCCCGCACCGGGCTCATGCCCAGCACCGTCTGCGTCCAGATCGCGAGGTACGGCGTCACCCCGAAGGCCACGCCGCTGAAGGCGAACGCGCCCGCGAGCACGCCCACGAACGCGGGCTTGCCCAGCAGGGAGAGGTCCAGCAGCGGATGCGTCGACCGCAGCTCCACCAGCACGAAGCACACCAGAGCCAGCGCGGCGACCGTGAACGAGCCCAGCGTCACCGACGCGGTCCAGCCGTTCTCCCCGGCGCGCACCACCGCGTAGGTCGTCCCGCCTGCGAACCCCGCGATCATGACCGTGCCCGCCCAGTCGATCCGCCTGCCGTGGGCTCCCCGCGACTCCGGGACCGCCCGCAGCGTCATCCACACCGCCGCCACACTGACCGGCAGATTCACGAAGAAGATCCACCGCCAGCCCGGCCCCTCGGTGAGCAGTCCGCCGAGCGCGGGGCCCACCGCCGCGGCCACGCCGCTGACCGCGCCCCACACACCGAGCGCCGCCGAGCGCTGCCGCCCTTGATATAGCGAGCCGAGCAACGGCAGCGTCGTCGCGAACATCCCGGCCGCGCCCATGCCCTGCACCGCCCGCGCGGCCACCAGAGTCCCGGGCCCGGACGCGAGCCCGCACATCAGCGACGCCACCGCGAACACCACCACGCCCGCGACGTGCACCCGGCGCCGCCCGAGCACATCCGCCGCGGCCCCGGCCGCCAGCAGCAACGCCGCCAGCGCGAGCGCGTAGCCGTCGACCACCCACTGCAGATCACTGAGCGACGCGTGCAGCGACCGCGCCATGTCCGGCAGCGCGACGACCACGATCGTCACGTCCACCAGCAACATGAATGTGCTCAGGCACACCGCCGTGAGCGGCTTCCATGCCCGCATGTCCCAACTCCTCGTGCGATGTATGCGTATGGCTCCCTACGATGAGCGGACGGCGGCCGATCTCAGCGGAAGCGGATACATGAACGCCGGAACCCGACCGAGAAGGGGCCGACGGAGATGGAATCCCACACCCTCGACAGACTCGATCTGCAACTGCTCTCGGCCCTGGAGGTCGACGGCCGGGCCTCCTTCAGCCGGATCGGCGGGGTGCTCGGCGTCTCCGACCAGACCGTCGCGCGCCGCTTCCGCAGGCTGCGTGCCGACGGCGGGCTGCGGATCGTGGGTGTCCGTGACGCCCACCGGCTGGGCCAGGAGCAGTGGATGCTGCGGGTGCGCTGCGCCCCGGACACCGCGCTGACCATCGCGGACGCGCTCGCCAAACGCCCCGACACCAACTGGATCGGGCTCGCCTCCGGCGGCACCGAGGTCCTGTGCCTGACCCGGCCGCGCACTCGCGGCGACCACGACGACCTGCTGCTCGGCAAACTGCCGCGCACGCCCAGCGTGGTGGAGATCCGCGCCCATCAACTGCTCCACCGCTTCTACGGCGGGGCCCAGGGCTGGATCCGCAAGTTCTCCGCGCTCACGGACGATCAGATCGACGCACTGCGCCCCCATCCGGCCCCCGGTCCCGAGCAGGTGGGCCTCGACCCGGAGGACGAGCCGCTGCTGGCCGTACTGGAGCGGGACGGACGCGCCGGCTACCCCGAACTCCGGCGCGCCACCGGCCGTTCCGAGTCGGCGGTCAAACGCCGCCTGAACGCGCTGCTCGCCTCCGGTGCCCTGTACATCGACACGGAGTGCAACCCCGATCTCCTGGGCCATCCGGTCGCGGCCGTCCTGTGGATCACCGCCGCCCCGGCCGCCCTGCGATCCGTCGGTGAAGCCCTCGCCGCCCACGACGAGATCGCCCACGCCTCCGCGACCGCCGGCCCCTCGAACATCGTCGCGACCGCACTGGCCAGGAACACACGGGCGCTGTACGCCTATCTGAGCGGCCCGCTCGGCTGCCTGGAGGGGGTCCAGCAGGTGGAGACGACACCGGTCCTGCGCCGCGTCAAACAACTCACCTACCAGCCCCTGCCCCGCTGACCACAGCCCCGACCGGGCCGGGGCCGACCGGTGCGCGGTCCCCTCGGCGCGCGGACCGTGAGGGGGCACGCACACCAACCCTTGCGACCCGCATGGCATCACATGGCGCCGCATGGTGCCACTTGGCGCCATCCAGTGCCGTCCTGGCGCCATTCCATGTTCTAGAGAGCAGGCGAGCGTGCGTGGTGCCACGGTGACTCAGGCTGGCCCCGTTATGTTTCCGCAGGTCAGAGTGGTGACACTCAGGTTTGTCCGGCGCGCGGTGCCATTCGGGCTTGCGTGTGGCGCCATGGTGGTGCCACCATGACGTCATGGACCTCACCCCGTATGTCGACACCCTCCGCCGCGAACTTGCGGTGGCCGCCGAAGCCGGCGGGGAAGATGCCCGCGAGCTGGCCGAGCGGCTCACCGCTCCCCTGGAGTCGGCGACCCGTCTGACCATGCTCAATGTGCTCTCCGCCGCGATGGACGAGATCACCCGCGAGCTCGCCCCCGGCTCGGTCGACGTACGGCTGCGCGGGCTCGACCCCGACTTCGTGGTGACGCCGCCGCCCGCCTACAGCGGCCCCACGGAAGCGATGGTCGCGCCCGTTGAACCGCTCAACGTGCAGGCACCCGCCGAAGGCGACGAAGGCGGCACCGCCCGCGTCAATCTGCGTCTGCCGGCCCACCTCAAGGCGCGCGCCGAGGAGGCCGCGAGCCGTGAGGGACTGTCGGTCAACGCGTGGCTGGTGCGGGCCGTGTCGGCGGCGGTCGACGGCGGCACGCGGCCGCGTACGCCGGAGAAGACCCGCACCATCGGACAGAACTTCACGGGCTGGGTGCGCTAGCCGCGCCCGCCCCACTCCACCCACACCACGTCCCACCAGCGGGGACACCCCAAAGACTCAAGAGGACGGTACAGCCATGCCTTCTTTCGACACTCCCGAACCGATTTCGGTGACCGCCCACGTGGGCGCCGGGTCCATCCGGTTCACCGCGAGCGACCGCCTCGACACGGTCGTCGAGGTCCGGCCCCTCAACCCGAAGAGGGACAAGGATGTGCGGGCCGCCGAGCAGACCGAGGTCGCCTACGTCAGCGGCGTCCTGACCGTCAGGACGAAGGAGCGCCGCCTCATCGGGCCCAGCGGCGCCGTCGACGTGACGGTGGACCTGCCCACGGGCTCGCGCATCGACATGAACGGCTCCTGGACCCAGGTGCTCGGCGAGGGCCGGCTCGGCGAGGTCCGGGTGAAGGCCTCGGGCGGTGACGTCCGCCTGGACTCGACCGGGCCGCTCCAGCTGACGGTCTCCCACGGCTCGATCACCGTCGACCGGGTCGAGGGCATGGCCGAGGTCGTCACCAGCTTCGGCAGCCTGCGGGTCGGCACCGTCGACGGCCCCGCCGTCCTGAAGAACTCGCACGGCACCACGACCGTCGGGGCCGCGATCGGCGACCTGCAGGTGAGCGGTGCCCACGGCAACATCGACATCGCGCGCGCCGAGGGCTCGGTCACCGCCACCACCGCCCACGGCACCCTGCGCGTCGACGAAGTCGCCCGCGGAACCGTTCAGTTGGAGACCGCCTACGGCGCCATCGAGGTCGGCGTCCGCGAGGGCACCGCCGCCTGGCTCGACGTCAGCTCCGAGCGAGGACAGGTGCGCAACACGCTCGCCGCCTCCGAGGCCCCGGAGGAGACGGAGGACACCGTCGAGGTCCGCGCCCGGACCCGCTGGGGCAACATCGACGTGCGCCGCGCCCGGGCCTGAGCGCCGGCCCCGCCAACTCGCCCACTTCTTCCCGTCACTCCACCCTTCGAACGGGAGGGCTCCATGCCTTCATCTGTCATGCCCACGTCCAGGCGAGGCGACGGTTCGCAGTCGCCCGCCGCCGTCTCCACCATCGGTCTGCGCAAGTCGTACGGCGACAAGACCGTCCTGGACGGCGTCGATCTGCGTATCCCGGCCGGGACCGTGTTCGCACTGCTCGGGCCGAACGGCGCCGGCAAGACCACCACCGTGCAGATCCTGTCCACGCTCATCGCCGCCGACGGCGGGCAGGCCCAGGTCGCGGGCCACGACATCGCCACATCACCGGACGGGGTGCGCGCCGCGATCGGCGTCACCGGGCAGTTCTCCGCGCTCGACGACCTGCTCACCGCCGAGGAGAACCTGCTCCTCATGGCCGACCTGCTGCGCCTCGGCAAGCGTGAAGGACGGTTCCGTGCCCGGGAGTTGCTTCAGCGATTCGACATCGCGGACGTCGCGCACAAACGGGCCGCGACCTTCTCCGGCGGTATGCGGCGCCGGCTCGACCTCGCCATGACACTGGTCGGCGACCCCCAGGTGATCTTCCTGGACGAGCCGACGACCGGGCTCGATCCGCGCAGCCGGCGCACCATGTGGGACACGGTGCGCTCGCTGGTCACGGGCGGCACGACCGTCTTCCTCACCACTCAATACCTGGACGAGGCCGACCAGTTGGCCGACCGGATCGCCGTGCTCGACGGCGGCCGGATCGTCGCCGAGGGCACCGCCGACGAGCTCAAGGCGCAGATCCCCGGCAGCCACGTACGGCTGCGGTTCACCGACTCCGCCGAGTTGGAGCGCGCGGCGGCCGCCTTCCCCGGCGCGGCCCGGGACGACGAGAACCTCGCCCTGCGCGTGGCGGGCAACGGCGGCCTCGACGCGCTGCGCGTCCTGATCGACCGGCTCGACGCCGCCGGCATCCGATCCGTCGACTTCTCCGTGCACACCCCCGACCTCGACGACGTGTTCCTCGCCCTGACCGGCCGCGGCACCACCGAAACCGGCACCAGCACCCCGCTTCACGTCAAGGAGACCCTGCGATGAGCACCCTCACCTACGCCGTGCACGACTCCATGACGATGCTGCGGCGCAACCTCAAGCACGCGATCCGCTATCCGTCCGTGGGGCTCGGCAGCGCTCTGATGCCGATCCTGATGCTCCTGCTGTTCGTCTACGCCTTCGGTGACTCGATCGGCGCCGGTACGGGCGGCGGCCGGGGCACGTACGTGAACTACCTCACCCCCGGCATCATCATCATGGGGGTGGCCGCCGGTTCGATGTCGACCTCGATCGCGGTCTGCTCCGACATGACCGAGGGCATCATCAACCGCTTCCGCACCATGAACATCACGCGCTCGTCGTTCATGACGGGCCATGTCATCGGCAGCGTCATCCAGACGATGGTGTGCATGGTCCCGGTCGTGGGCGTCGCGCTCGCCGTCGGCTTCCGGTCCGGGGCGACCCCGCTGGAGTGGCTGGCCGCGGCCGGCCTCCTCACGGCCATCGCCTTCGCGGTGACCTGGCTGTCGGTGGCGCTCGGGCTGATCTCCAAGACCGTCGAGTCCGCGAGCAACAAGCCGCTGCTGATCCAGTTCCTGCCGTTCCTCGGCTCGGCGTTCGTACCGGCCGACTCGATGTCGCCGGGCCTGCGCTGGTTCGCCGAGTACCAGCCGTTCACGCCGATGACCGAGACCCTGCGCGGCCTGCTCTCCGGCTCGGAGATCGGCGACAACGGCTGGATCTCGCTCGCCTGGTGCGCCGGCATCACCCTGACCGGCTATGTCTGGTCGCGTTCGCTGTTCAACAGCACCACCAAGCGCTGAGAGCCCGTACTCAACCCTGCACGCAAGGCCCTCTGCCCGCGGTGTCGAGCAGAGGGCCTGTTCACGTCACCCCCGTGCATCACCACAGCCGGCTCGACGCTGATCGCGATCTGTCTCTGGTCGCCGTGGCAACAGCGACGTCAACGCCGTTCACGGGCCGAACAACTGCTCCACCAAGGGGACCAGTTCCTCAGGGTCGGCCGCCGCCAGCGAGTCGAACGCACCGGCGCTGCGCCCGAGCAGCACCCCGAGGAACGCCGCCGTCGCCAGTTCGGCCCGCAACCGCGGCCGGTCCAGTCCCTGAGCGGCGAAGCGCTCCCGCAGGGGGTCGACCAACCGGCGCTGCAGTTCCTCCCGCGCGGCGTTCTGGACCGCCGCATCCCGGGGCCGCTGGACCGCGGCCTGGAAGACGGGGCCCGGACCGCGCTGCTGGACGCGGTCGAGGAGATCGAGCACGCGTCCGGGGTGGAGCAGGTCCTGCGGGGCCTGGTCGCCCATTTCGGCATGGAGCGCGGCGATGTAGAGCTGGGTCTTGCCCCCGAAATACCGGGCGATCAGGGCCTGGTCCACTCCCGCCCGTTCGCCGATGTCCCGCACGGTGGTGCGCTCGAACCCACGTTCAGCGAGCAACTCGGCCGCGGCCTGCAGCAGTCGCTCTTTGCTGCGTGCCGAGTCCCTTCGGCGAGCGGGCTTCTCGGCACTCATCGACGGAACGTGACCGCCCGAGCCGGCTCAGGGATCTGCCGCGGTTCCTGGACGGGGTGTGCCATGGGTCCTCTTTCTGCCGTCGGTCGCCTCCGGTGACTCTGCCACGGAGGGGCCGCCCTTGGCGCGCAGGGCGGCGTGCTCACCCATGCGACGCACACCGCCACTGTGCGTACGGGGGGCGGCGCCCGGGAACGTGAGTCGCGTCACGTAGATCACGGACCCTACGAGGCGAGGTAGTAGATGCCTCCGCAGTTTCACGGCTGTATTGCCCGATGTGATCGGCGTCGGGCGCAGTTCGCTACTAAGCGCCCTCGTATATGCCGACCGGCCGTGGACACCCTCGGTTCTCTACAGTCCGTATGTCAGCGGTTGCTGACTTGTTGCGGCCGGAGCGATGCCGCCGTCTCCCGTCGGCCGTCGCGACTCACCAGGAGATGTACTCGTGCACGAAGATGACTTCTGGTCCGTGACGGCGGATGCCGCTGTCGTCCCGCCCGCCGCGGGGCCCGAGGACACGGGCCCGGATGTGGGCCGGCCCCGCCATCGCGCGCGCACCGACGCCGCCCCCGTCCGGCCGGGTCTGACCGGCCCCAAGGCGGTGCTCGCGCCGGTCGTCACCGTGCTCACGATCGGGCTGGTTTTCGTCTCCGTCTTTCTCGCCGCCTTCCACACGCCCAAGGCGCACCGACTGCCGATCGCGGTCGCCGCCTCGGACCGGTCGGCGGCGCTCTTCGACGTGCGGCTTCAGCGCATGGCGCCCGACGCCTTCCAGGTCGAGCGCTACCAGGACGAGTCCGCCGCCAGGTCGGCGGTCGAGCACCGCGCCGCGTACGCGGCCTACCTGGACGTCACCGGTTCGCCACGTCTCGTGTACGCGGGCGCCAACGGACTCGCGGTCACGGCCATGGTCACGCCGCTCGGCCATGCCGCGATGCCCGGTTCCGGCAAGATCAAGGTGCAGGACATCCTTCCCCTGTCGCAGGGGGACAGCCGCGGCCTGTCGACCTTCTACGCGTCCTTCGGCCTCGTCCTCGCGGGCTTCCTGTTCGGCCAGATGACGTACCAACTGGCGCCGCGGCTGTCCTTCCGGCAACGCATGCTCAGTCTCGTGATCTTCGCGGTCGTGGGAGGGCTGGCCACCGCGCTCATCGCGAGCACGATCTTCGACGCCATTCCGGGGTCGTTCATGGCGCTCGCGGGCGTCGTCACCCTCATGGCGGGAGCCGTGGCGGCCGGAACCGTGCTGCTCATCCGGATCTTCGGCCCGATCGGTGTCCCGCTGGGCTCGATCTTCATGCTGGTGATGGGCAACGCGACGAGCGGTGGTGTGCTGCCCCCGTCCTTCCTGCCGGGCTGGCTGCAACCGCTCGCCTCGGTGATGCCCGCGGGCGTCGGGGTGCGGGCCATCAACGGGCTCGCCTACTTCCACAACGACGGGGTCGCGGACGGAGTGACGATCCTGTCGGCCTGGGTGGTGTTCTGCTTCGCAGCGGTCTTCAGCCTCGACCGGATCGCCGCCTCGACGGCCATCGTGCACGTCGCCCACCGCGGAAAGCCCTCGCGGGCGGGCTCCTGACCGCCGGTCGGCGTGCCGCCAGGGATCAGTCGGCGGACGGCTCTTCGTACGGGATGCGCCTCAGGTGCAGGACCTCGCCCAGGGTGCCCCATTCGTCGCCGCCGAGCTTGGTGAGCGGGCGCAGCAGAGCGCTGCTGGGACGGCCGCCGACGAGGTAGTCCTCGTCGGCGGCGGCGTGGACCACCCGTCCGAAGACCAGGGTGGAGTTGCCCATCCGCAGGGTGGTGTGCGAACGGCACTCCAGGATCACATGGGAGACGGCCACCCTCGGTGGGCGCACGCGCCTGCTGGCTTCGCGCTCGATGCCGGCGGCGTCGAACTCGCTGACCGACCGGGGGTAGTCGATGGCGGTGGCGTTGATCAGATCCAGATGCGGCTCGGAGGAGAAGTTGACGACGAACTCCCCGGTGTCCTCGACGTTGCGCAGCGTGTCCTTCCGGCCGATCGAGGTGAACTGCACGATCGGCGGGTCGGTGCTGGCGATGCTGAAGAAGGAGTGCGGAGCGAGGTTCTCGGTGCTGCCGTCCGCAGTGACCGTGGAGACCCAGGCGATCGGCCGGGGAGCCACGGCCGATGTCAGGAACCTGTAGAAGTCCGCGCTGCTCATCGCCTCGGGGTCGTGTTCGATGCGCATGCGCTCAGTATCGATGCGAACACACTGCGCGATGAGCGCGACGCGGTCTCTCTGGGGGCGAGTGTCAGCGACCGTGCAGCCGGTCCCCGCCGGCCAGGATCGCCGACGACAGTGCCTCGGCCGCGTGGCGGGCCGGGCCCGGGCGCTCTCCGTGCACCAGGACGAAGTCGACCTCGCCCAGGTCGGGCAGGCCCGCGCGCTCCGGGACGCGCACCAGGCCCGGTGGCACCAGCCCCCGGGAGTGCGCCATCACGCCGAGACCGGCTCGCGCCGCCGCGATCAGGCCGTTGAGGCTGCCGCTCGTGCAGACGATGCGCCAGGCGCGGCCCTGTTCCTCCAGTGCCGCGAGAGCCCGGGCGCGGGTGATGCCCGGCGGTGGATAGACGATCAGCGGAACCGGGCGGTCGGGGTCAAGGCGCAGCCGCTCCGCGCCGATCCACACCAGTCTGTCGTGCCGGACCAGCTCACCGCGCGGGTCCTGAGGCCGCCGCTTGGCGAGCACCAGGTCGAGCCGGCCGGCCGCGAGCTGTTCGTGCAGCGTGCCCGAGAGCTCGACCGTCAGCTCCAGGTCCACCTCGGGGTGGTCGTACCGGAAGCGCTCCAGGATCTCGGGCAGACGGGTCAGTACGAAGTCCTCCGAGGCCCCGAACCGCAGCCGCCCGCGCGGCCGTGTCCCGGTGAAGAAGGCGGTCGCCTGCTCGTGGACCTCGAGGATGCGCCGGGCGAAGCCGAGCATCGCCTCGCCGTCCTCGGTCAGCTCCACGGAGTGGGTGTCCCGGGAGAACAGCTGCCGGCCGGCCGCCTCCTCCAGCCGCCGTACGTGCTGGCTCACCGTCGACTGGCGCACGCCGAGCCGCCGAGCAGCCTGCGTGAAGCTGAGCGTCTGGGAGACGGCCAGGAAGGTACGCAGCTGGGAGGGGTCGTACATGCCTCAAGGTTATCGGGGAACGTGATGACAGTCAGAGCGGTATGTGGGATTCCCGATCGCGGGCCGGAGGAGGAGCATGGGGAGGTCACGTCCGTGCCCGGCACGGACGAACAGCGAACGCACAGCGAAGCAATGGAGCACAGTGAAACGCCTGCACTGGCCGCGTCGGATGCCCGTCGACCCGTACATCCTCCTGTTGCTGGGGACCGTGGGTGTAGCGGCCCTGTTCCCGGCGCGGGGCACGATGGCCGATGTCGCGTCGGGCGCCTCCACCACGGCGATCGCGTTCCTCTTCTTCCTGTACGGGGCCCGGCTCTCCACCCATGAGGCCCTGGCGGGGCTGCGGCACTGGCGGCTCCACACCACCGTGCTGGTCTGCACCTTCGTGATCTTCCCGTTGCTGGGTCTCGCCGCACGCGGTCTGGTGCCCGTGCTCCTGACGGACAACCTCTACACCGGGCTGCTCTTCCTCACCCTCGTCCCGTCGACCATCCAGTCGTCGATCGCCTTCACCTCGATCGCACGCGGCAATGTGCCCGCCGCCATCTGCGCGGGCTCCTTCTCCTCCCTCGCCGGCATCGTCATCACCCCGCTGCTCGCGGCGGCCCTGCTCGGCAACAGCGGCGGCGGCTTCTCCGCGGACTCGCTCGTCAAGATCGTGCTCCAGCTGCTGGTGCCGTTCCTCGCGGGCCAGGTGCTCAGGCGCTGGATCGGCGGCTTCATCACCCGGCACAAGAAGGTTCTCGGCCTCGTCGACCGCGGCTCGATCCTGCTGGTCGTCTACACCGCCTTCAGCGAAGGCGTGGTCCAGGGCGTCTGGCACCAGGTGAGCCCGCTGCGGCTGGGCGGCCTGCTCGTCGTGGAGGGTGCGGTGCTCGCCGCGATGCTCGCCCTGACCTGGTACGGCGGCCAGGCGCTGGGCTTCGGCCGCGAGGACCGCATCGCCATCCAGTTCGCCGGGTCCAAGAAGTCCCTCGCCTCGGGCCTGCCCATGGCGAGCGTCCTCTTCGGCGCGCACGCCTCACTGGCCGTCCTGCCGCTGATGCTCTTCCACCAGATGCAGCTCATGGTCTGCGCCGTCATCGCCAAGCGCCGCTCCAGTGACCCCCAGCTGCGGGAGGCCGGCACCCGGACCGTCCCGGTGTCACGTACGGCGGTCGGTACGGGGACGCGCTCCGGCTGAGGGATCCGTTCGCGACCCGTTCACGGGCCCGTCGATCCGGATTTCCGGTACGAACGGGTGATGGGGGTTTAACGTTCCGTCATGACCGCACCCCACGCACTTGATCCCGCGCGCAGCGCCCTCGTGCTCGTCGATCTGATGGACCGCATCGTCGCCCTGCCGCTGGAGCCCCGCAAGGGCACCGAAGTCCTCGCCACGGCCGAGGAACTGGCGGCCGCGTTCCGCTCGGCCGGCGCCCTTGTCGTCCTGATCCGGGTCGAGCGTCCCTCGGTCGCCGAACAGCCGCCCGGCAGCGGACTGGTGCCCGGCCTGCTCCGGGAGGGCGACCTGGAGGTGGTGAAGCGGACCATCGGCGGCTTCCAGGGCACGGGCCTGGACGAAAGACTGCGCGAGCGGGGCATCACCACCGTGGTGCTCGGCGGTATCGCCACCAACCTGGGCGTCGAGTCCACCGCCCGCGCCGCCGCGGACCTCGGGTACGACCTCGTCTTCGTTCAGGACGCCATGAGCGCGTTCACCGCCGCTGAGCACGA
The DNA here is from genome assembly GCF_040644975.1 of Streptomyces sp. NPDC046900. Classification (NCBI taxonomy): domain Bacteria; kingdom Bacillati; phylum Actinomycetota; class Actinomycetes; order Kitasatosporales; family Streptomycetaceae; genus Streptomyces; species Streptomyces sp. NPDC046900. Next base: position 64,036 of record NZ_JBEYXD010000013.1, read on the forward strand.
TGCGTCCGTCAGGCTCGACTTCCCGCGGCTGGGATCGGTCGTGACCGCCGCGCAGCTGCGCCTCACCCGCGGCTGACCGTCACACCAGCACCCCGCCGCCGTCCACGACCACCACGGACCCGGTGCTGTAGCCGCCGCGCATCAAGTACAGGTACGCCTCGGCGATGTCGGCGGGCTCGCCCACCCGGCCGACGGGGAGTGACGCCGCGGAGGACTCGAACAGCCCGCTCTGTTCGTCCTGCGGCAGCTCCCGCCACACGTCGGTGCGGACCACGCCGGGTGACACCGCGTTGACCCGGATCGGGGCCAGCTCCAGGGCCAGTGCCCGGGTGAGCGACTCCATCGCACCGCACAGGCTCGCCGCGACGGTGGAGCCGGGCAGCGGCCGGCGCCCCGCGGTCCCGGTGGTGAGCACCACGGAACCGCCCTTGCGGATAAACGACACGCCATGCTTGACGGCCGTGTAGGCGCCCCACAGCCGGGTGTCGAGAAAGCGCTTGGCCCGTGCCAGTTCGGAGTCCGCGAGGCTCTCCAGCAGCAGCGACTCGCCGGCGGTGTAGACCAGGTGGTCGAATGCGCCGATCTCCTGGAAGAAGTCGCGCACCGCGTCCTCCTCGCTCGCGTCGAGCAGCCGTCCCGTGGCGCCCTGCGGCAGCCGCTGCAGAGCCGCGTCCACGCTCTGCTGCCGGCGCGAGGCGACCACCACCTCCGCACCCTCCCGCGCGGCCCCTTCCGCGACCGCCAGTCCGATGCCGGACGTACCGCCGATCACGATGATCCGCTGTCCTTGCAGGCTCATACCGATGTCCCTTTCACGCTGGTGCGGCGCCACTCCGGTGCCACGTGATCCAGCCTGCGGCCGCGGTCCCCCGGCCGTCCAAGACCTCTTTCGGCTGCGGCGATACCCTGAAGGCATCGCCACCCGTACGACGGAAGGGGCGGCCATGGATCTCGACCTGCGGAAGGTCCGCTACTTCACGGCGGTCGCCGAACAGCTGCACTTCGGGCGCGCGGCCGAGAGCCTGCACATCGCGCAGCCCGTGCTGAGCCGTCAGATCAGGGCCCTGGAGAAGGACTTGGACGCCCGCCTCTTCGAACGGGACAGCCACGGGGTGACGCTGACGTCGGCGGGTCGGCAACTCCTCGACGACGCACGCCATCTGCTGGCGACCGCGGACGCCACCCGGCGCCGGGTGCTCAGGGCGGCCCGGGGACCGCGCCGTCTCGTCGTCGGGTTCCGGGCGGGCGTCGTCGTCACCGGCGCACTGCGCGCCTTCGGTGCCGCGCACCCGGACGTCGAGGTCAAGGCGCGCCGCATCGAGTGGGACGACCAGGAGCAGCTGGTCCTGGACGGGACGGTGGACCTCGCGTATGTCCGACGGCCCATCCGCGAGCAGGGCCTGACGCTCGTTCCGCTGTTCAGCGAGAGTCGTGTGGCGATGCTGCCCGGCGACCACCGGCTCGCCGGCAAGCGGGAGCTGGTCCTGGCCGATCTGGAGGGCGAGCAGTGGCTGCGCTACTCCGACCCGGGGCCGGACGATCTGCCGATCCGGACCATCGAGGAGAAGTTCGAGTGCGTGGCGGCGGGTACCGGCATCACGCTCGTACCGCAGTCGGTCGCCGAACAGTACTCCCGCCCGGACATCGCGTACGTGCCGGTGCTCGACGCCGAGCCCGACCAGGTGTTCCTCGCCTGGGAGGCGGGGCGTGGAGCACCGCTGATCTCGCACTTCGCCCGGATCGCACAGGAACAGGGCTGAGGCGGGGCCCCTGCGGCGCAGGGGGCGCTCCCCGCCGTTCGGGGCCCCGCCGCCGTGACGCGGGAACCGGTCAGCCCTGCGTGGCCACGGCCCGCAGGGCGATGCGGTCCTCGCCCGCGTACACGTTCATGGAGCTGCCCCGCAGGAAGCCCACCAGGGTCAGACCCGTCTCCGCGGCCAGGTCGACCGCCAGGGAGGAGGGCGCCGAGACCGCCGCCAGCACCGGAATGCCGGCCATCACCGCCTTCTGCGCCAGTTCGAAGGAGGCCCGGCCCGAGACCAGGAGGACGGCGCGGGACAGCGGCAGGTCCCCGTTCTGCAGGGCGCGGCCGACCAGTTTGTCGACGGCGTTGTGCCGCCCGACGTCCTCGCGGATGTCGAGCAGTTCGCCGTTCTCGGTGAACAGGGCCGCCGCGTGCAGACCCCCGGTCCGGTCGAAGACCCGCTGGGCGGCCCGAAGCCGGTCGGGGAGGCCGGCGAGCAATTCGGGATCCAGCCGGACCGGGGGAGTGTCGGCGATGGGCCAGCGCGCCGTCGTACGGACCGCGTCCAGGCTCGCCTTGCCGCACAGCCCGCAGGACGAGGTGGTGTAGACGTTGCGCTCCAGGGTGATGTCAGGGATCGCCACGCCGGGGGCGGTCCTCACGTCCACCACGTTGTACGTGTTCGAACCGTCCGCGGTGGCCCCCGCGCAGTAGACGATGTTCAGCAGCTCCGACGCGGTCGCGAGGACGCCTTCGCTCACCAGGAAGCCGGCGGCGAGCGCGAAGTCGTCGCCGGGCGTGCGCATGGTGATCGCGAGCGGCTTGCCGTTCAGCCGGATCTCCAGCGGTTCCTCGGCCACGAGGGTGTCCGGGCGGGAGGACACGGCTCCGTCCCGGATGCGGATCACCTTGCGTCGTTCCGTGACTCGTCCCATGTCCTGATCAGCCCCGGTTCTGTAGGTGCTGGTGGCCGAATCGGCCCTTGCTGCCGAGGTCGCCGCCGGTCACGGTTGTTGTGCCCCGGGGTGACCTCGACGACCTCATTGTCCTGCACGTACGGGGAGAGGTCGCGGCCCACTCCGCACGCGGCGCACACCGTGGTGGTCTGCGGCCCAGCCGGCTCGTCCCAGGTACCCGCCGCACGGATGTCGAACGTCCACCGGGGGACAGTCCGTTCGGTCGTGCGGGTGCCGCGGAGATATGGAGTGCCGAACCTTGTCGGCGCAATACTGTCTACAGTATGGAACTTGCGGCGGCAAGAGTCCGCGGAGCATCCAGGAACGGCCGGCCATGACCGTTCGGCGCACACTGGATACCGCTCACCGCATACGGTCGACGCGAAGGTTCTCAACTCCGCCTCGCCTGCGTACCGTTCGGGATCATGAGTCCCCCGGTCGCTCCCCCGGGATGGAGCCGTTGGCTGGTCCCGCCCGCCGCTCTGTCCGTCCATCTCTCCATCGGCCAGGCCTACGCCTGGAGTGTGTTCAAGCCGCCTCTCGAATCCGCGCTCCACCTCGACGGCACCGAGAGCGCGCTGCCCTTCCAGCTCGCCATCGTGATGCTCGGTCTGTCGGCCGCGTTCGGTGGCACGCTCGTCGAGCGCAAAGGGCCGCGCTGGGCGATGACCGTGGCCCTGATCTGCTTCTCGTCGGGCTTCCTGATCTCGGCGCTCGGCGCGCGGACCGAGCAGTACTGGCTGATCGTCCTCGGCTACGGCTTCGTCGGCGGCATCGGTCTCGGCATCGGCTACATCTCGCCCGTCTCCACGCTGATCAAGTGGTTCCCGGACCGGCCCGGCATGGCCACGGGCATCGCCATCATGGGCTTCGGCGGCGGCGCGCTGATCGCCTCGCCCTGGTCGGCGCAGATGCTGGAGTCGTTCGGCACCGGCCACTCCGGGATCGCGCTCGCCTTCCTCGTGCACGGGCTGTCGTACGCCGTCTTCATGCTGCTCGGCGTCCTGCTGGTGCGAGTGCCGCGCACCGAGCGGCCGGTCGAGTCCGGGCCGAGCGCCGTCGAGGGCGTGCAGGTCTCCGCGCGCAGCGCCGTGCGCACCCCGCAGTTCTGGTGTCTGTGGATCGTGCTCTGCATGAACGTGACCGCCGGGATCGGCATCCTGGAGAAGGCCGCTCCGATGATCACGGACTTCTTCGCGGACACCTCCACCCCCGTGTCGGTCTCCGCTGCCGCCGGCTTCGTCGCCCTGCTGTCGGCGGCCAACATGGCGGGCCGTATCGGCTGGTCCTCGACCTCCGACCTGATCGGGCGCAAGAACATCTACCGCGTCTACCTGGGGGTCGGCGCGCTCATGTACCTGGTCATCGCCTCGTTCGGCGACTCGTCGAAGCCGCTGTTCATCCTGTGCGCGCTGGTGATCCTCTCCTTCTACGGCGGTGGCTTCGCGACGATCCCCGCGTATCTGAAGGACCTCTTCGGGACCTACCAGGTCGGCGCGATCCACGGTCGGCTGCTCACCGCCTGGTCCACCGCCGGTGTCCTCGGCCCGCTGATCGTGAACTGGATCGCCGACCACCAGGAGGCGGCGGGCAAGCACGGATCGGCCCTCTACGGCCTGTCGTTCATGATCATGATCGGGCTGCTCGTCATCGGTTTCGTCGCCAACGAGCTGGTCCGCCCCGTCCACCCCCGCCACCACATCCCCGCACCGAAGGAGGCCGCCGATGGCCGGCGAGAGCAGCCCGCCTGAGACGCCCCCCGCCGCGCCTGACCTGGGCGGGGGCGGCCGCACCGCATTGATCCTCTTCTCCTGGCTGTGGGTGGGCGCGCCCCTGTGCTACGGCCTCTACGAGCTCGTCCTGAAGGCCAGGCAGCTGTTCACAGGATGAGTTCCGTACGGCAGGACAGGAGATGCCCAGGCGTCCAGGGGTCTGCGGGAAGCCGACAACGCGGGCGCCCCATTCCTGTCGCTTTGCATGACGTCGTACTCGCCGGTCACTGATCAGACTGGTGGATCCCGCTAAGCACGGCAACGAGGGGATCCGCCCATGAACGGCTCGCGCATCGCCGCCGTCGGTCATTACCAGCCCGCCAAGGTGCTCACCAACGAGGACCTGGCGGGCATGGTCGACACGAGCGACGAGTGGATCAGGACCCGGGTGGGCATCCGGACCCGCCACATCGCGGGGGCCGACGAGCCCGTCGACGAACTCGCCGGGCACGCCGCCGCCAAGGCGCTCGCCGCCGCGGGGCTGGCACCGGGCGACATCGACCTGGTCGTGGTCGCCACCTCCACCGCCGTCGACCGCTCGCCGAACACCGCCGCCCGCGTCGCCGCCCGGCTCGGCATTCCGTCCCCCGCGGCCATGGACGTCAACGTCGTCTGCGCCGGCTTCACTCATGCGCTGGCCACCGCCGACCACGCCGTGCGAGCGGGCGCGGCCACCCGGGCGTTGGTCGTCGGCGCCGACAAGATGTCCTACGTGACGGACTGGACCGACCGTACGACGTGTGTGCTGGTCGGGGACGGTGCCGGGGCCGCCGTCGTCGAGACCTGCCCTCCGGGCGAGGAGCCGGGGGTCGGCCCGGTGCTGTGGGGCTCGGTGCCCGAGATGGGGCACGCGGTGCGGATCGAGGGCACGCCTCCGCGGTTCGCGCAGGAGGGGCAGAGCGTCTACCGGTGGGCGACCAACCAGCTGCCGCCCATCGCGCGCCAGGTCTGCGAGCGGTCCGGGATCGCGCCGGAGGACCTCGCCGCGGTCGTGCTGCACCAGGCCAACCTGCGCATCATCGAGCCGCTCGCCGAGAAGCTTGGCGCCGTCAACGCGGTCGTGGCGCGCGATGTGTCCGAGTCCGGCAACACATCGGCGGCGAGCATCCCGCTCGCGCTGTCCAAGCTCATGGAGCGCGGGCAGATCTCGACGGGCGACCGGGTGCTGCTGTTCGGCTTCGGCGGGAACCTGTCGTACGCGGGGCAGGTCGTCCGCTGCCCGTGAGCAGCCCGAAAAGGGCGGTGTGAGAAGTCCAACTCGCCCAGCCCCTGGCCATGGTGCGCCGTAGACTGTAGACGAAAGACACTGGCAGTCAGGCTACTGCGCTGCCGTTGCCCTGGAGGGGGACCGCGATGTTGTCGACAGGACTGCCGCACGGGTCGGTGCCCAAACTCGAGCGGCCCGGCCCGCTGCGCGACCGGGTCTACGAGGCGCTGCTCGAACTCATCACCACCCGCGCCCTTCAGCCCGGCCAGCACCTCGTCGAGAGCGAACTGGCCGGGCATCTCGGCGTCTCCCGGCAGCCGGTGCGCGAGGCCCTGCAGCGGCTGAACACGGAAGGGTGGGTCGATCTGCGGCCGGCCCAGGGCGCGTTCGTCCATGAGCCCACGGAGGAGGAAGCCGACCAGCTCCTGACCGTGCGCACGCTGCTGGAGGCCGAGGCCGCCCGGCTCGCCGCCGCCAACGCGGGCAGCGCAGGGATCTCGGCCCTCGAAGAGCTGTGTGCGGAGGGCGAGCGTGCCGTCGCCGCCGACGACGTCGACGGGGCCGTAGCGATGAACGCCCGTTTCCACACGAAGGTGATGGAGCTGGCGGGCAACGCGGTGCTCGCCGAACTCGCCGCGCAGGTCGACCGCCGGGTGCGGTGGTACTACACGCCGATCGCCCGTCAGCGCGGACAGCAGTCCTGGGTCGAGCACCGCGCACTGATAGCGGCGATCGCGGACCGCGACGAGCAGCTCGCCACCCAGCTGATGCGCGAGCACACCGAGCACACGCGGCGGTCGTACCACGCGCGGCCGAAGTCCTGAATTCCGGTCTCTCCAGGCCAGGGCGGCACTGCCGGTTCTTCTTTGTCCTGTGAGTGGAGAAAGTCGGCACGAATTCGTGCACAGCTTCTTCCCAGGTTCGGCAGTCACTGCTACGTTCCCCTCGAAAGCACGACAGCGACAGCCGATTCGAGGCGGGGAGGGGCTTGTGAGACGTATGACGGCACGACCTGCCAACGCCCACCAGGCCCGAGTGCTCAAGCTGTTGCGCGACGGTGGTCCCAACTCCCGTGCACAGCTGGGCGATCAGATCGACCTGTCGCGTTCCAAGCTCGCCGTGGAAGTGGAACGGCTGCTCGAGACGGGCCTCGTCGTCGCCGACGGGCTCGCCGCCTCGCGCGGCGGACGCCGCTCCCACAACATCCGGCTCGCCCCGAACCTGCGGTTCCTCGGTGTCGACATCGGCGCGACCTCGGTCGACGTCGCGGTCACCAACGCGGAGCTGGAGGTCCTCGGTCACCTCAACCAGCCCATGGACGTGCGCGAGGGACCGGTCGCGGTCTTCGAGCAAGTCCTGTCCATGGCGGCGAAGTTGAGAGCGACGGGGCTCGCGGAGGGGTTCGACGGCGCCGGCATCGGCGTCCCGGGCCCGGTCCGCTTCCCCGAGGGTGTCCCCGTGGCGCCCCCGATCATGCCGGGCTGGGACGGCTTCCCGGTGCGGGAGGCGCTCAGCCAGGAACTCGGCTGCCCGGTCATGCTCGACAACGACGTGAACCTGATGGCGCTGGGGGAGCAGCACGCGGGCGTCGCACGCTCCGTGGGCGACTTCCTCTGCATCAAGATCGGTACCGGCATCGGCTGCGGCATCGTCGTCGGCGGTGAGGTCCACCGCGGAGTGACGGGCAGCGCGGGCGACATCGGGCACATCCAGGCCGTGCCCGACGGACGCCCGTGCGCCTGCGGCAACCGGGGCTGCCTGGAGGCCCACTTCAGCGGCGCGGCCCTCGCCCGCGACGCGCTGGAGGCGGCCCAGCAGGGCCTGTCGGCGGAGCTCGCGACCCGGCTGGAGACGAACGGCGGCCTCACCGCCGTCGACGTCGCCGCCGCGGCCGCCGCGGGCGACGCCACCTCGCTCGACCTCATCCGGGAGGGCGGCACCCGCACGGGCCAGGTCATCGCCGGGCTCGTCTCCTTCTTCAACCCCGGCCTGGTGGTGATCGGCGGCGGGGTGACCGGCCTCGGCCACACCCTGCTCGCCGCGATCCGCACTCAGGTCTACCGTCAGTCTCTGCCCCTGGCGACGGGCAACCTGCCCATCGTGCTGGGGGAGTTGGGGCCGAACGCCGGCGTCATCGGCGCGGCCCGCCTGATCAGCGACCATCTGTTCTCACCCGCGTAGCCGCACCTTCCACCAGCGCCGCCCCCGCACAGCACGCTGCTCCGCCCTGCCCTGACACCGGCCCGCACGCCCGCCGAGGGGAACCCACATGGCACCAGAACCACCGCTGCTCAGCATGTCCGGCATCACCAAGTCGTTCCCCGGCGTCCGGGCCCTCGACGGCGTCGACCTCGACGTCCAGGCCGGTGAAGTGCACTGCCTGCTCGGCCAGAACGGGGCCGGCAAGTCCACGCTCATCAAGGTCCTGGCCGGTGCCCACCAGCCGGACACCGGCACCATCCGCTGGCTCGGCGAGGATGTCACCCTGCGCTCGCCGATCGCCGCCATGCGTCTCGGCATCGCCACCATCTACCAGGAACTCGACCTGGTGGAGCACCTGTCGGTCGCCGAGAACGTCCACCTCGGTCATGAACCCACGGCCGCCGGCTTCGTCGTACGGGGGAAGGCCGCACGCGCTTCAACTGCCCAGCTCCTCAAGCGACTCGGCCACTCGGAGATCGATCCGACCCGGCTCGTGGGGCAGTTGTCGGCAGCGCAGCAGCAGATCGTCTCCATGGCGCGGGCGCTCTCCCACGACGTCCGGCTCATCGTGATGGACGAGCCGTCCGCCGCCCTCGACCCGGACGAGGTCGACAACCTCTTCCGCATCGTCGGCGACCTGACCGCGGAGGGTGTGGCGGTCGTCTACATCTCGCACCGCCTGGAGGAGATCCGCCGCATCGGGGACCGCGTGACGGTGCTCAAGGACGGGCGGGCGGTCGCGGGAGGACTTCCCGCCAAGAGCACACCGACCCGCGAGGTCGTGGCGCTGATGACGGGACGCAACGTGGAGTACGTCTTCCCCGAACGGCCGGTGTCCGCGCCGGGCGCCGCACCGGTCCTCGAGGTACGAGGCCTCGCCCGGGACGGTGAGTTCGAGGCCCTCGACCTCACGGTCCGGCCCGGCGAGATCGTCGGGCTCGCCGGACTCGTCGGCTCGGGTCGCTCCGAGATCCTGGAGACGATCTACGGCGCCCGCAAGCCCACCGCCGGTCAGGTCCTCGTCGACGGACGCCCGTTGCGGCCGGGCAGCGTGCGCTCGGCGGTCCGCGCCGGACTCGGGCTCGCGCCCGAGGAACGCAAGGCGCAGGCCCTGCTGATGCTGGAGTCCGTCACCCGCAACGTATCCGTCTCCACGCTGTCCCGCTTCTCGCGCGGCGGCTGGATCGACCGGCGCGCCGAGAGCGGGGCGGCCCGCGCGGCCACCCGTGAACTGTCTCTGCGCCCCGACAACCCCGCCGTGCCCGTGCGCACGCTCTCCGGCGGCAACCAGCAGAAGGCCGTCCTGGCCCGCTGGCTGCTGCGCGGCTGCCGCGTCCTGCTGCTCGACGAGCCGACCCGGGGCGTCGACGTCGGCGCCCGCGCCGAGCTGTACGCGGTGGTCCGCCGGCTCGCCGACGAGGGCCTCGCCGTGCTGCTGGTCTCCAGCGAGGTCCCGGAGGTGCTCGGCCTCGCCGACCGCGTGCTGGTACTGCGCGAGGGGCGCGTCGTACACGAGGCGCACGCCCGCGAGCTGGACGAACACCGTGTACTCGACCTCGTCATGGAAGGAAGCCCGGCGTCATGACGCAGCACGTCTCCCCGCCGCGGGGCAGCGCCGACAAGGTGCCGTTGACCGACCAACTCTCCGCTTGGCGCACCCTGTTGGGCCGCGCCGACGTCCGTACCCTGTCGCTCCTCGGCGTGCTCGCCGCGCTGGTGCTGATCGGCGGCGTCACCAAGCCCGACGAGTTTCTCGACACCCGCAACCTCCAACTCGTTCTCACCCAGGCCTCGGTGATCGGCGTCGTCACGGTCGGCATGACCTTCGTCATCACCTCCGGCGGCATCGACCTGTCGGTGGGCGCGATCGTCGCCCTCTCGTCGGTGTGGGCGACCACGGTGGCCACGCAGGAGTACGGCTTCGCGGGCATCCTGTTCACCGCGGTGATCGTCGGCGTGGGCTGCGGCCTCGTCAACGGACTGCTCGTCGCGTACGGCGGCATGGTGCCGTTCATCGCCACGCTCGCCATGCTCGCCTCGGCGCGCGGGCTCGCCCTGCAGATCACCGACGGCAAGACGCAGATCGTCACGGTCGACGGGATCCTGAACCTCGGCGAGCGTGACTCGTACGTCCTCGGCATCCCGCCGCTCGTTCTCGTCTTCGCGGTCGTGACGGTCATCGGCTGGCTCGTGCTCAACCGCACCACCTTCGGTCGGCGCACGGTCGCCGTCGGCGGCAACGCGGAGGCGGCCCGGCTCGCCGGCATCGACGTACGGCGCCAGCGGCTGTATCTGTACCTGCTGTCGGGTCTGTGCTGCGGGATCGCCGCCTTCCTGCTGATCATCCTGTCAGGCTCCGGCCAGAACACCAACGGCAACCTCTACGAACTCGACGCCATCGCCGCCGCGATCATCGGCGGCACCCTGCTCAGCGGGGGCCGCGGCACCATCACCGGCTCCGTGCTCGGCGTCCTGATCTTCACCACGATCACCAACATCTTCGCCCTGAACAACCTGCAGAGCGACGTTCAGCAGATTGCCAAGGGCGCGATCATCGTCGCCGCCGTGCTGGTCCAGCGCCGCACCGCAAGCACGACCTGAGGAAAGGGTTCACCGACATGTCACACCTCACCAGTCGCAGAGGACTGCTCTTCGGGACCGCCGCCGTCTCGGCCGGTGCCCTCCTCGCAGGTTGCACAAGCAACGACAACAAGGACGAGAAGCCCACCGCGAACGACCAGCCGGCCGCCGCCGACAAGCCCGGCAAGCACGTCACCATCGGCTTCGCCGGACCGCAGGCCGACCACGGCTGGCTCAACGCCATCAACGACAACGCCAAGAACCGGGCCAAGAAGTACTCGGACGTCTCCCTGGAGATCACCGAGGGCTCCAACGACACGGCCGCGCAGATCGGCCAGATCGAGACCCTGATCAACAAGAAGGTCGACGTGCTGGTCGTGCTGCCTGCCGACGGCAAGGCCCTCACCCAGGTCGGCCTCAAGGCGATGCGCGCCGGCATCCCGGTGATCAACCTGGACCGGGTCTTCAACACCCCCCAGGCCTACCGGTGCTGGATCGGCGGCGACAACTACGGCATGGGCCTCAACGCCGGGACGTACATCGGCGAGAAGCTCAAGGGCAAGGCGAACGCCCGCGTCATCGAACTCGCCGGGATCGACAACCTGGAGCTGACCAGGCAGCGCACCCAGGGCTTCGACGACGCGCTGAAGAACTACCCCAACATCAAGAAGGTCGCCCGCCAGGCGGCTGAGTTCACGGTCGAGTCCGGCCAGGCCAAGATGGCCCAACTCCTGCAGGCTCAGCCGAAGTTCGACGCCCTGTGGAACCACGATGACGACCAGGGCGTGGGCGCGCTGCGGGCCATCGAGCAGGCCGGCCGGGACGACTTCCTGATGGTCGGCGGGGCCGGGGCGCTCTCCGCGTTCCAGGCGATCAAGCAGGACAACGGTGTGCTCAAGGCGACCGTGCTCTACCCGCCGACGATGGCCGCCTCCGCGATCGACCTCGCCCGCGCGCTCGGCCAGGCCAAGGGCATCGGCGGTCTCGCGGAGTACGAGATCCCGGCGTCGATCACGCTCTACTCGGCTGTCGTCGACAAGGACAACGTCGTCCAGTACATGCCCACCGGCTTCCGCTGACCGGTTCCGCCCGCACCCCCCACGGCGCCCGCGCCCGGCCCGCGGACCGGACCCGGCGCGGTACGGCGCATCACCACGAGGACGAGGAGACATCCGTATGGGACAGCCGCAGCAGCCGGAAGGCACAGAGTCGGACAAGCCGCCCCTTCGGGTCGGCTTGGTCGGCTACGCCTTCATGGGCGCCGCCCACTCCCAGGGCTGGCGCACCGTGGGCCGCGTCTTCGACCTGCCGCTGCGGCCGGTCCTGGCCGCGATCTGTGGCCGCGACGGCGCCGCCGTGCGCGCGGCGGCCGACCGGCTCGGCTGGGCCACCGCAGAGACCGACTGGCGTGACCTCGTCGCCCGGGACGACATCGACCTCGTCGACATCTGCACCCCCGGTGACAGCCACGCGGAGATCGCGATCGCCGCGCTCGCGGCCGGCAAGCACGTCTTGTGCGAGAAGCCCCTCGCCAACACCGTCGAGGAGGCGACGGCGATGTCCGAGGCGGCCGAAGCGGCGCGAGAGCGCGGCCAGTCGGCGATGGTCGGCTTCAACTACCGCCGGCTGCCCGCCACCGCCTTCGCCCGGTACCTGGTCGCCGAGGGCAGGCTCGGCACCCTGCGGCACGTCCGGGTGACGTACCTGCAGGACTGGCTGGTCGACCCCGCCTTCCCGCTGACCTGGCGGCTGCGCAGGGACCAGGCCGGGTCGGGCTCGCTCGGCGACCTGGGTGCCCATATCGTCGATCTCGCCCAGTATCTGGCGGGGGAGCGGCTGGCCGGGGTCTCCGCGCTCACCGAGACCTTCGTCCGCGAACGCCCGCTGCCGGCCGGCCCAACCAGCGGCCTCGCCTCCGTGTCCGCCGCCGGCACCGGAGCGGTCACCGTGGACGACGCCGCCCTGTTCACCGGCCGTTTCGCCTCCGGCGCCCTCGCCTCCTTCGAGGCCACCCGGTACGCCACCGGACGCAAGAACGCCCTCCGCATCGAACTCAACGGCGAGCGCGGGTCGTTGGCCTTCGACCTGGAGCGGCTCAACGAGCTGTATTACCACGACGCCACCGAACCGGGCACGCACGCCGGGTTCCGCCGCATCCTCGTCACCGAACCCGACCACCCCTACCTGCACGCCTGGTGGCCCCCCGGCCACGGCCTCGGCTACGAGCACTCCTTCGTCCACCAGGCCCGCGACCTCGTGCACGCCATCGCCGAGGGCCGCGGTCCCGCCCCCTCCTTCGCCGACGGACTCCAGGTCCAGCGCGTCCTGGCCGCGGTCGAGGAGAGCGCCGAGAAGAACTCCGTTTACACGCCCGTCGCGGTCTGAGGAGGCCACGCGAATGCCGCGCAACTTCACGCTCTTCACCGGCCAGTGGGCCGACCTGCCGCTCGAGGAGGTCTGCCGCCTCGCCCGCGACTTCGGCTACGACGGACTCGAACTTGCGTGCTGGGGCGACCACTTCGAGGTCGACAAGGCTCTCGCGGACCCGTCGTACCTCAAGTCCCGCCACCAGCTCCTCGACACGTACGGCCTCAAGTGCTGGGCCATCTCCAACCACCTGGTCGGTCAGGCTGTGTGCGACGCCATCATCGACGAGCGGCACCGGGGCATCCTGCCCGACCGCATCTGGGGCGACGGCGACGCCGAAGGCGTACGCCGGCGGGCTGCCGCCGAGATCGCCGACACCGCACGCGCGGCGGCGGCCTTCGGCGTCGACACCGTCATCGGCTTCACCGGCTCCGCGATCTGGCACCTGGTCGCCATGTTCCCGCCCGCCCCCGAGGCGATGATCGAGCGCGGCTACGACGACTTCGCCGAGCGCTGGAACCCGATCCTCGACGTCTTCGACGCCGAGGGCGTGCGGTTCGCGCACGAGGTCCACCCCAGCGAGATCGCCTACGACTACTGGACGACCCAGCGCGCCCTCGCGGCCGTCGACCACCGGCCCGCCTTCGGTCTCAACTTCGACCCCTCCCACTTCGTGTGGCAGGACCTCGACCCCGTCGGCTTCCTGTGGGACTTCCGCGACCGCATCTACCACGTCGACTGCAAGGAGGCCCGCAAGCGCCTCGACGGACGCAACGGCCGCCTCGGCTCCCATCTGCCCTGGGGCGACCCGCGGCGCGGCTGGGACTTCGTGTCCGCGGGACACGGCGACGTCCCCTGGGAGGACGTCTTCCGGATGCTGCGCTCCATCGGCTACCAGGGCCCGATCTCCGTGGAGTGGGAGGACGCCGGCATGGACCGGCTGCAGGGCGCACCCGAGGCCCTGAATCGCCTCAAGGCGTTCGACTTCGAGCCCCCGACGGCCTCCTTCGACGCCGCGTTCGGCAACTGAGCCATGCGCGACCGCACCTGACTTTCGTCCGCTCTCCGGGATGACGGCGCATCCCGGCGCATGCACCCGCCCGTACAACCGGCCCCTTTCTGGAGGCACTCGTGCACGGGAACAGTCCAACCACCCGCATCGACAGAATCGAGAACCGCAGACGACGCCGCTTCCGTACCGCGATGGCCCTGTTCAGCGGGGCCCTGCTCGCGGGCGCCACCCTCAGTTTCACCGCCCCCCAGGCCGGCGCAGCCGTCGCCGACCCGGGCACCGCCCCGGCCGCGGCCGAGGACTTCCAGCAGGTCACCCTCGCCAAGGGCGAGCCGGAGGTCGGCGAGCCCATGTCGCTCGCCGTCCTGCCGGACCGCTCGGTCCTGCACACCTCACGCGACGGCGAACTGCGCCTCACCGACGCGGCGGGCAACACCAAGCTGGCCGGCAAGCTGGACGTCTACTCCCACGACGAGGAGGGACTCCAAGGCGTCGGCATCGACCCGGGCTTCGCCGCCAACCGGTTCATCTACCTCTACTACGCGCCCCCGTTGAACACCCCGCCGGGCGACGCCCCCGAGACCGGCACCGCGGCCGACTTCGCGCCCTTCGACGGCGTCAACCGCCTCTCCCGCTTCGTGCTGAAGGAGGACGGCACTCTCGACACCGCGAGCGAGAAGAACGTCCTCGAGGTCAAGACGTCGCGCGGTATCTGCTGCCACGTCGGCGGTGACATCGACTTCGACGCGGCCGGCAACCTCTACCTGTCGACGGGCGACGACTCCAACCCGTTCCAGTCGGACGGGTTCAACCCCATCGACGAGCGCTCCGACCGCAACCCGGCGTTCGACGCGCAGCGTTCGTCCGGCAACACCAACGACCTGCGCGGCAAGATCCTTCGCATCAAGGTGAACGCCGACGGCTCGTACTCCATCCCGGACGGCAACCTCTTCGCGCCCGGCACGCCCAAGACACGGCCCGAGATCTACGCCATGGGCTTCCGCAACCCGTTCCGGTTCAGCGTCGACAAGAAGACCGGCATCGTCTACGTCGGCGACTACGGCCCGGACGCCGGTGCCGCCGACCCGAAGCGCGGACCCGGCGGACAGGTCGAGTTCGCCCGTGTCACCGGCCCCGGCAACTTCGGCTGGCCGTACTGCACCGGCAAGAACGACGCCTACGTGGACTACGACTTCGGGACCAAGGCCTCCGGCGCCACGTTCGACTGCGCCGCCCCGAAGAACGACTCCCCGAACAACACCGGCCTGACCGACCTGCCCCCGGCTCAGCCCGCCTGGATCCCCTACGACGGCGGCTCCGTGCCCGAGTTCGGCAGCGGCTCCGAGTCCCCGATGGGCGGACCCGTCTACCACTACGACGCCACGCTCGACTCGCCCGTGAAGTTCCCTGAGGCGTACGACGGGAACTTCTTCGCCGGTGAGTTCGGCCGCCGCTGGATCAAGCGCATCGTCAGCGACGACGCCGGCACCGTGCAGTCCATCAACGCCTTCCCGTGGACCGGCACCCAGGTGATGGACATGGCTTTCGGGCCCGACGGCGCGCTGTACGTCCTGGACTACGGCACCGCCTGGTTCGGCGGTGACGAGAACTCCGGGCTGTACCGCATCGAGAACGCGACCGACGGCCGCTCGCCCGTGGCGCAGGCCGCGGCCGATCGCACCTCCGGACAGGCACCTCTGAAGGTCGCCTTCTCCTCCGCCGGGTCCAGCGATCAGGACGGCGATGCGCTCACCTACAGCTGGGACTTCGGCGACGGTGGCAAGTCGACGGCCGCCAACCCGACCCACAAGTACAAGACCAACGGCACCTACACGGCGACCGTCACCGCGAAGGACGCGACCGGCCGCACCGGCAGCGCGAGTGTGCAGATCGTCGTCGGCAACACCGCGCCCAAGGTGACTCTCGAACTCCCGCAGGACGGGCAGTTGTTCAGCTTCGGCGATGCCGTCCCGTTCAAGGTGAAGGTCACCGACCCGGAGGACGGCAAGGCCGTCGACTGCTCCAAGGTCACGGTCAACTTCATCCTCGGCCACGACACCCACGGCCACCCGCTGACCTCGGCCACCGGCTGCTCCGGCACCATCCAGACCAGCGCCGACGGCGGCCATGACCAGGACGCCAACATCTTCGGGGTCTTCGACGCCGAGTACACCGACGGCGGAGGCGGCGGCCAGGCACCGCTCACCTCGCACGACCAGAGCGTCACCCAGCCGAGGCATCGCCAGGCCGAGCACTTCGGTGACTCCTCCGGTGTCACGATCTACAACAAGGCCACCGCACACGGCGGCCGGACCGTCGGCGACATCGACAACGGCGACTGGATCTCCTTCACGCCGTACGTCCTGAGCAACGCCAAGTCGATCAGCGTCCGCATCTCCTCCGGCGGCGCGGGTGGCACCCTCGAGGTCCGCGCGGGCTCGGCCACGGGCACCCTGCTCGGCAAGGCCACCGTGCCCGTGACGGGCGGCTGGGAGACCTTCCAGGACGTCAGCGCCGATCTGAGCCGGGCACCGCGTGACACCACCACGCTCTACCTGGTCTTCAAGGGGAGCACCGGGAACGGCGCCCTGTTCGACGTCGACGACTTCACCTTCACGACCGGCTGAGAGGAGGAGACACCATGCGCTCAACCGGCAGACTGACCACCGGGGTTCTGGGTGCCGCCCTGCTCCTCGGCTGTGTCACCGCACCCGCCGTCTCGCACGACGCCGCCGCCGAACGCGTCCTCGTCTTCTCGAAGACCGCCGGCTTCCGGCACGACTCGATTCCCGAGGGCATCGCGGCCGTCCAGCAACTCGGTGCGGCCCATGGTTTCACGGTCGACGCCACCGAGGACGCCGGCGCCTTCACCGGCAAGAACCTGCGCCGTTACGACGCGGTCGTCTTCATGTCGACGACCGGCGACGTGCTCGACGACGCCCAACAGGACGCCTTCGAGGGGTACATCCGCCACGGTGGCGCCTACGTGGGCGTCCACTCCGCCGCCGACACCGAGTACGACTGGGCGTTCTACGGCGGGCTCGCGGGCGCCTACTTCCAGAACCACCCCGCGATCCAGCCCGCCACGGTGAACGTGGAGGACCGCGCCCACCCGGCGACGTCGCACCTGGGCGAGACCTGGGACCGCACGGACGAGTGGTACAACTACCGCTCCAACCCGCGCGAACGCGCCCACGTCCTGGCCTCCCTCGACGAGACGTCGTACACCGGCGGCACCATGAACGGCGACCATCCCATCGCCTGGTGCCAGAACTACGAGGGCGGTCGCGCCTTCTACACCGGCGGCGGCCACACCAAGGAGTCCTACAGCGACCCCGCCTTCCGGCAGCACCTGCTGGGCGGCATCCGCTGGGCCATCGGCGACGCCCAGGCCGACTGCCGCCCCGAGAACGGCTACCGGCCGCTCTTCGACGGCACGGCCGCTTCGCTGAACGGCTGGCGGCAGGCGGGCCCGGGCGGCTTCGCCCTGTCCGACGACGGCACACTCACGTCGAACGGCGGCCTGGGAATGCTCTGGTACACCGCGTCGGACTTCGGCTCGTACTCGCTGAAGCTCGACTGGAAGGTGGCCGGCGACGACAACTCGGGTGTGTTCGTGGGCTTCCCGTCCTCGGACGACCCGTGGTCGGCGGTCGACAACGGCTATGAGATCCAGATCGACGCCACCGACGTACCCGAGAAGACCACGGGGTCCGTCTACGGCTTCCGGTCCGCCGACCTGAAGAAGCGCGACCGCGCGCTGAATCAGCCGGGGGAGTGGAACACGTACGAGATCCGCGTGGAGGGCGAGCGTCTGCGCGTCTGGCTCAACGGTGTGAAGATCAACGATTTCACCAACACCGATCCGGCCCGGAGCCTGCGCGACGGACACATCGGCATCCAGAACCACGGAGCCGGTGACGAGGTGTCCTTCCGCGACGTCCGGATCAAGGAACTGCCCGTCAGGGGCAAGTGAGCGGCGGCGGGCGGGGGACGCCGGACCCCCGCCCGCCGTCTTCGTCCCGGCTCACCCGGGGTTCCCGCACGTCAAGGAGGCTGCCCATGTCCGCGTCCCTCTCCCGAACCCGCGTGGGAGTGTGGCTGATCGGTGCCCGCGGCTCCGTCGCCACCACCGCCGTGGCCGGCTGTGCCGCCGTCGCGGCGGGCCTGCACCCGCCCACCGGCATGGTCACCGAGACACCCCCGTTCGCCGACAGCGGGCTGCCACCGCTGACGTCACTGGTCTTCGGCGGCCATGACACGGTGGACTGCCCACTGCCCAAGCGGGCGGAGGCACTGGCGGCGGGCGGCGTGCTGCCGCACGGGCTCCCGGCGGCCGTCGCCGCCGAACTCAACGCCGCGGACGCGGAGATTCGGCCCGGCGGCCCGGCCCCGGGTGAAACCCGCGACCCGGGGGAGCTGATCGACGCCTTCGCCGCGGACATCCGGGATTTCGTACGGCGGGGGCGGCTGGAGCGGGCCGTGGTGGTGAACGTGGCCTCCACCGAGCCGGCCCCCGACGGGGCCGCGCTGCCGCCGAGTTCGCTGTACGCGGCCGCGGCCCTGCGCGCGGGCTGCGGCTACGTCAACTTCACACCGTCGATCGGGCTGCACCATCCGACGACGGCAGCCGAGGCCGCCGCGAGCGGGTTGCCGTACGCCGGACGGGACGGCAAGACAGGGCAGACCCTGTTGCGGTCGGTCCTCGGCCCGATGTTCGCGCAGCGGGCGCTGGCCGTACGCGCCTGGTCCGGCACCAACCTGCTGGGCGGCGGCGACGGTGCGGCACTGGCCGACCCGGCGGCCGCCGCCGCCAAGAACGCCGGCAAGGAACGGGTCCTCGCCGACACCCTCGGTACGGCACCGCAGGGCGAGGTCCACATCGACGACGTCCCCGCCCTCGGCGACTGGAAGACGGCCTGGGACCACGTCGCCTTCGACGGCTTCCTCGGCACCCGCATGGTCCTCCAGACCATCTGGCAGGGCTGCGACTCGGCCCTGGCGGCACCGCTGGTCCTGGACCTGGCCCGGCTGACCCTTCGCGCCCAGGAGCTGAAGATCGCGGGACCACTGACCGACCTGGGCTTCTACTTCAAGGACCCGGTGGGGGAGGGGCCTTCGTCGCTGGGGGAGCAGTACACCGCGCTCGTGCGGTTCGGGCAGCGGTTGCGGGGAACGGCGTGAACGCGCGGGCCTGGGCCGAACTGCTGCGGCTGCCCGCCCTGTTCACGGTGCCCGGTGACGCACTGGCCGGGGCGGCAGCGATGTCGGCCCGACCCGGTCGACGCACCCTGCAGGCCATCGGCTCCTCGCTCTGTCTCTACGAAGCGGGCATGGCCCTCAACGACTGGGCCGACCGGCAAGAGGACGCCGTGGAACGCCCGCACCGGCCCATTCCTTCCGGACGTGTCCAGCCTGCGGCGGCGCTCATGTCGGCCTGCGCCTTCACCGCGGCGGGGCTTGTCCTCGCGTCCCGCGCCGGTCGTCCCGCCCTCGCCGTCGCGACCCCACTCGCGGCGACGGTGTGGGCGTACGACCTGAAGCTGAAGCACACCCCGGCCGGTCCCGTGGCCATGGCGGCGGCCCGAGGCCTCGACCTTCTGCTGGGCGCCGCGGCCACCCGGCCCGCACCGGGCGCGACCCGCCGCGCCCTGCCCTCCGCCGCGCTCCTGAGTGCCCACACCCTGGCGCTCACCACGGTGTCCCGCCGCGAGACGACCGGTGGCGCAGCCCTGCCACCGCTCGCCGCGTTGGTGACGACCGGCGCACTCGGCTTCCTCCTGTCGCGTGAGCTCCCGGCAGGCCGGGGTGCCGCAGTCACCCCCGGCCTGCCGGGCATCGGCGCCGCCGCCCCGCGACCGAGCCGCGCCTCCCGCCTCCCCTTCCCGCTGGGCAGCGCCCTCACCGCCGCTTACACGGCCGTGGCCGCCCGTCCCTATTTTCACGCCACCCTCAACCCGTCGCCTGCCCTCACCCAGCGAGCCGTCGGCGGCGGCATCCGCGCGACCATCCCGCTCCAGGCCGCCCTGTCCGCCCGTGCCGGCGCCCCGGTCACGGCGCTGCTCACCGCAGCCCTGGCGCCGCTCGCCGCGAAGTTCGCGAAGAAGGTGAGCGTGACATGACCCTCGAGGCTCCCCTTCCGCGCTTCGGCTACGGCACCAACGGCCTCACCGACCTCCGCCTCGACGACGCCCTCGCCCTCCTCGCCGACCTCGGCTACGACGGCGTCGGACTGACCCTCGACCACATGCACCTCGACCCCCTCGCCGCGGATCTGCCCACCCGCACAAGCCACGTGGCGCGGCGGCTCGCCGCGCTCGGGCTCGAGGTCACCGTGGAGACCGGCGCCCGCTATGTGCTCGACCCCCGGCGCAAGCACGGCCCTGCTCTCCTCGATCCGGACCCCGAGGACCGCGCCCGCCGTGTCGACCTGCTGATCCGTGCCGTTCACGTGGCCGCCGACCTCGGCGCCCACGCCGTGCACTGCTTCAGCGGGATCACCCCGGCCGGCACCGACCAGGACACCGCCTGGAAGCGTCTGGCCGAGGCCCTCACGCCCGTCCTGGACGCCGCCGTGACCGCCGGTGTCCCCCTCGCCGTGGAGCCCGAACCCGGTCACCTCCTCGCCACCCTCGCCGACTTCCATCACCTCCGCCGTGCCCTCGGCGACCCCGAACTCCTCGGTCTCACCCTCGACATCGGCCACTGCCAGTGCCTCGAACCCCTCCCTCCCGCCGACTGCGTACGCGACGCCGCGCCCTGGCTGCGCCACGTGCAGATCGAGGACATGCGGCGCGGGGTGCACGAGCACCTGCCGTTCGGGGACGGCGAGATCGACTTCCCGCCCGTCCTCGCCGCACTGGCCGCCGGCGGCTACCAGGGCCTGACCGTCGTCGAACTGCCCCGCCACTCCCACGCCGGCCCCCACCAGGCCGCGCGCTCGCTCTCCTTCCTTCGCGACGCGGCTGCCCCCATTCACCCCCCAGGCGAGCCCTCCGCCACCCAGGAAGGGAGAACCACATGACCGACCGGTCCACCGGAACGGACACCCCGGTCGCCGACACCACCCCGTTGGACGACCTGCGCGCGCACCTCGACGCCGACCTCACCGACGCCGCCCGTGTCTGGCTCACCAGGGCTCTCGACGAGGCGGCCGCACACCCCGGCAGCCACGGCCCCATCTCCGTCTGGGAGTTGCGCCTCGCCGAGGCCGGACGCCACTGCGGGTCCGCGCACGCCGAGGCCGCCCGCGTCCTCATCCTCCATGGGGCCCGCGCCGGCACCGACGCCCTCACCCGCGTCTACCGCCAGGGCACCGCCGACGAACGCCGCGCCGTCCTGAACGCCCTCCCGCACCTCGTACCGGGTCCCGGCGCCCTCCCGCTGGTCGAGGACGCGCTGCGCACCAACGACACCCGGCTCCTGGCAGCCGCCGTCGGGCCGTACGCCGCCCGGCATCTCGACGCCCACGCCTGGCGGCACGCCGTCCTCAAGTGCCTGTTCACCGGTGTGTCCGTCGACGAGGTGGCCGACCTGGCCCGGCGTGCCCGGGGCGACACCGAACTCGCCCGCATGCTGGGCGACTTCGCCGCGGAACGCACCGCCGCGGGCCGTGCCGTGCCCGACGGTCTGTACCGAGTCCTGGCCCTGACCGAGGTCACGGCCCCGCCGCACGCCACGGACGACGCCCACGGCAAGGAGTCCTGATGCGCATCTTCGACCCGCACATCCACATGACGTCCCGGACCACCGACGACTACGAGGCCATGCACGCGGCCGGTGTCCGAGCCGTCGTCGAACCGTCGTTCTGGCTCGGCCAGCCCCGCACATCCCCGGCCTCCTTCCTCGACTACTTCGACTCGCTCCTGGGCTGGGAGCCCTTCCGCGCCGCCCAGCACGGCATCGCCCACCACTGCACGCTGGCGTTGAACCCCAAGGAGGCGGGCGACCCCCGCTGCGTGCCCGTCCTCGACGAACTGCCCCGGTATCTCGTCAAGGACGGTGTCGTGGCCGTCGGCGAGATCGGCTACGACTCCATGACCCCGGCCGAGGACACCGCTCTCGCCGCTCAGCTGCAACTCGCCGCCGACCACGGCCTGCCCGCCCTGGTGCACACGCCGCACCGTGACAAGCTCGCCGGGCTGCGCCGCACCCTCGACGTCGTGCGGGAGTCCGCGCTGCCCGTGGAGCGGGTGCTGGTCGACCATCTCAACGAGACGACCGTCAAGGACGCCAAGGACAGCGGCGCCTGGCTCGGCTTCTCCGTCTACCCGGAGACGAAGATGGACGAGGCACGGATGGTTGCGATCCTGCGCGAGTACGGCCCGGAACAGGTTCTGGTCAACTCCGCCGCCGACTGGGGCAGAAGCGATCCCCTCAAGACACGCAGGGTCGGCGATCTGATGCTGGCCGAGGGGTTCGGCGAGGACGACGTCGACCGGGTGCTGTGGCGCAACCCCGTGGCCTTCTACTCCCTCAGCGGCCGCCTCGACCTCGGCATCGCCGCCACCGACGCCACGCACGAGGGCAACAGCATCCTGCGCGGCGGGGAGTGAGCGATGCGCTTCCGCCACCCCGACGGGACCGTCGTCCACCTCGCCTACTGCACCAATGTGCACCCCGCCGAGACCCTCGACGGCGTCCTCGCCCAACTCCGCGACCACTGCGAACCCGTACGCCGCCGACTCGGGCGCGACCGGCTCGGCATCGGGCTCTGGCTGGCCCGGGACGCCGCCCGCGCCCTCGACACGGACCCCGTCGCCCTGCGCACCCTGCGCGCCGAACTCGACCGCCGGGGCCTCGAGGTCGTCACCCTCAACGGCTTCCCGTACCAGGGTTTCGGCGCCGAAGAGGTCAAGTACCGTGTCTACAAGCCTGATTGGGCCGACTTCGAGCGACTGGCCCACACGCTCGCCCTCGCACGCATCCTGGCCGTCCTCCTCCCCGACGACACCACCGAGGGCAGCATCTCCACCCTGCCGCTCGCCTGGCGCACGCAGGGGGGCGATGACCGCGTCGAGGCGTGCCGCGGGGCGCTGCGCACGCTCGCCGAGCGGCTCGACGCCCTCGAAGACCTCACCGGTCGCTCCATCCGCGTCGGCCTGGAGCCGGAGCCCGGCTGTGTCGTCGAGACCACCGGTGACGCCATCGCCCCGCTCACCGCGATCGGCCATGACCGCATCGGCATCTGCGTGGACACGTGTCACCTCGCCACCTCATTCGAGGATCCGCACACCGCACTGGACGCGCTCACCCGCGCCGGTGTCCCCGTCGTCAAGTCCCAGCTCTCCGCCGCCCTGCACGCCGGGCACCCGGACCGGCCCGACGTACGCGAAGCCCTCGCCACCTTCGCCGAACCCCGTTTCCTGCACCAGACACGCGCCCGCACGGCCACCGGCCTGCACGGCACCGACGACCTGGACGAGGCCCTGCGCGGCGACACCCTGCCCGCCACCACCCCCTGGCGCGCCCACTTCCACGTGCCGCTGCACGCGGCGCCCACCGCGCCCCTCACCTCCACGCTCCCGGTCCTCAAAGCCGCCCTGGCCCGGCTCGTCGGCACACCGCATCCGCTGACCCGACACCTCGAGGTCGAGACCTACACCTGGCAGGCCCTCCCGGCCGAGCTGCGGCCCCGCGACCGCGGCCGGCTCGCCGACGGCATCGCCGCCGAACTCACCCTGGCCCGCGACCTGTTGACCGACCTCGGCCTGAAGGAGCTGCCATGAGCACCGACCGGACAGGCACCGGCCCCACCCCGCTCCTCGTCCTGGACGTCGTCGGCCTCACCCCCCGCCTCCTCGACCACATGCTCCACCTCAAGGCCCTCGGCCAGTCCGGCTCGCGGGCCGCGCTCGGCACCGTCCTGCCCGCCGTCACCTGCGCCGCCCAGTCCACCTTCCTGACCGGCACCATGCCGAACGAACACGGCATCGTCGGCAACGGCTGGTACTTCCGCGACCTCGGCGACGTGCTCCTGTGGCGGCAGCACAACGGCCTTGTCTCCGGGGACAAGCTGTGGGACGCGGCCCGCCGCGTGCACCCCGGCTACACGGTCGCCAACATCTGCTGGTGGTACGCGATGGGCGCCGACACCGACATCACCGTCACCCCGCGCCCCGTCTACTACGCCGACGGCCGCAAGGAACCCGACTGCTACACCCGCCCACCGGCCCTGCACGACGAACTCACCGAGAAATTCGGCACGTTCCCCCTCTTCCACTTCTGGGGACCCGGCGCCGACCTCGTCTCCAGCCGGTGGATCATCGACGCCACCCGCCACATCCTGCGCACCCGGCACCCCGACCTCGCCCTGTGCTACGTCCCGCACCTCGACTACGACCTGCAGCGCTACGGCCCCGACGACCCGCGCTCCCTGCGGGCGGCCGCCGACCTGGACGCCGCCCTGGCCCCGCTGCTGGACGACGCCCGCGCCGAGGGCCGTACCGTCGTCGCCCTGTCCGAGTACGGCATCACCCGCGCCGACCGGCCCGTCCACATCAACCGCGTGCTGCGCAGGGCCGGACTGCTCGACGTGCACACGCAGGACGGGATGGAGTACCTGGACCCGATGGCCTCCCGCGCCTTCGCGGTCGCCGACCACCAGATCGCCCATGTCTATGTGCGCCGCCCCGAGGACCTGGACGCGACCCGGGCCGCGCTCGACGGACTGCCGGGCATCGCCCAACTCCTCGACGACGAGGGAAAGAAGGCCCACCACCTCGACCATCCGCGCGCGGGCGAACTCGTCGCCGTCGCGGAACCGGACGCCTGGTTCACGTACTACTACTGGCTCGACGACGCCCGCGCCCCCGACTTCGCGCAGCTCGTCGAGATCCACCGCAAACCCGGCTACGACCCGGTCGAGCTGTTCATGGACCCGCACGACCCCTACGTCAAGGTCAAGGCCGCCACCGCGCTCGCCCGCAAGAAGCTCGGCCTGCGTTACCGCATGGCGGTCGTGCCCCTCGACGCCTCACCCATCCGCGGCAGCCACGGCCGCCTCCCGGAGCGCGACGACGACGGTCCGCTCCTCATCTGCTCCACCCCCCGCGCCGTCGGTGACCGTCTCGCGGCCACAGACGTGAAGTCACTCCTGCTCCGACTCGCCGGTCTCGACCGGCCTGACGACCCGCCCAGAGAGAGGCGTCCGTGAACGACACCCAGCACACCGACGAACTCCTGCGCCGCAGCCTCGGCATCGGCCGCCGCCGCTTCCTGAGCACCTGCACCGCCGTGGCCGCGGGCGCCGTCGCCGCGCCCGTCTTCGGTGCGAGCCCCGTGCACGCCGCCGAGACCGCGGCCCCGGCCACCGGCAGAGGCCAGCAGCTGGTGCCGGCCGACAAGCGCGGCATCATCCTCTACACCGTCCGCGACGCCACCGGTCGCGACCCGCTGTCCACCACCCTGCCCTCCGGGTTCCGCGAGGTGTTCCAGCAGCTCGCCCGCTTCGGCTACCGGCAGGTCGAGTTCGCCGGCTACGGCCAGCACGCGAACGCGCCCGGCGGCGCCAACCTGGAGTCCGTCGAGGGCGCCCGGCTGCTGCGGAGCTGGCTGGACGAGTACGGACTGCGGGCCCAGGGCAATCACGGCTTCATCCCCGGCTCCTGGCCGCTGACCAGCGCCGACCTGGACACCTTCAAGAAGCACCTGGAAATCGCCAACATCCTCGGCATGGACCACATGGGCACCGGCAACGACCCCACCGGCAGCGCCTACAGGGCCGACTGGGACGCCGCCGCCGACAAGTGGCACGCCCTCGGCGAGATCGCCCGGGCGGCGGGGATCAAGCTGTACACCCACAACCACGACGCTGCGTACGGCTTCCTGCTCGACGGCGGCCCGCTCGACGCCCAGGGCCGCCCGACGCGCAGCTCCGGCATCCGCAAGCTGGAGTACTTCCTGTCCATCACCGATCCCAAGCTGATCTGGCTGGAGATGGACATCTACTGGGCGCACGTGGCCCAGTACAAGTTCCACACCTACACCGCGCACGACGGCTCCACGCAGGAGAACGTCTTCGACCCGGCGGGTCTGGTCGAACGCCACAACAAGCGCTATCCCCTGTTCCACGCGAAGGACGGCGTCGTCAACGCCACCAACGGACAGGGCTACGACATGGTTCCGTTCGGCACCGGTGTCATCGACTACACGACGTTCTTCTCCCGCGTGGGCCACCGCAACTACCACAACCCGATGGTCGAGCAGGACAACGCGCCGAGCTCCACCGACCTGGGTCAGTCCCTGGAACACGCCCGCATCGGATACCAAAACCTCGCCGCCCTGCGCCGCAGGTAGCACGCGGGGAACACAAGGAACAAGAGGAAGCACGAGGAAGCACGAGGAGGCCCTCCCCGTAACCCCGGGGAGGGCCTCCTCGCGACGTCAGGACGTCACGACGGTCAGGTCGCGGGCTGGGTCTGCGGGACCGCGGCCACGGTCTCGTCGTCACCCCGGCCCGGCTGCCGCAGCAGCAGGGCGATCGCCGCGGCGACCATCGAGATGCCACCCGCCAGGGCGTACGCCCCGTTGTAGCCCCAGGCGGCCACCACCATCGAGCCCAGACCACCGCCGAACAGACCGCTGATCAGCTTGCCGCTGTACACCAGGCCGTAGTTGGTGGCGTTGTAGTTCTCGCCGAAGTAGTCCGGGGTCAGCGCCGCGAAGAGCGGATAGAACGCGCCGCCGCCGAAGCCGGAGAGGAAGGCGAAGACCAGGAACAGCCACTCGCTCTTGACGTCGCCCGCCCAGATCACACCGAACTGGGCGAGACCCAGGACGACGATGACCATCACCAGAGTCGACTTGCGGCCCCACTTGTCGGACATCCAGCCCACGGCGGCCCGGCCGACACCGTTGATCACCGCCATGACACCCATCGACGAGGCCGCCACCAGCGGGCCGAAGCCCACCTCCTTGGCGAAGTCGACCTGGAAGGAGATGCCGAAGATCGACACACCCGCGGTCAGCACGATGGAGATCCACATCAGCGGCAGCATGCCCGTCCGGATGGCCTCCTTCGGCGTGAACTGCTTCACCGCCGGCGGGTTCTTGACCAGGCTCGTGCCGGTCTTCTGGTCGGCGGCGTACGTCAGCGGGTCGATGTCCGCGGGCCACCAGTTCTTCGGCGGGTCCTTGAAGAACATCGCGCAGCCGGCGATCACGATCAGGATGTAGCAGCCGATCAGGTCCAGGACCCGGTGGTAGTTCGACGTGTCGAAGGCGTAGTTGAAGATGAAGATGAAGGGCAGGGAGCCGTAAGCGAATCCGCCGTTGACGAACCCGGTGCGCGCGCCGCGCCGTTCGGGGAACCACTTGCCCACCATGTTGATGCAGGTCGCGTAGACCAGGCCGGAGCCGACGCCGCCGATGACGCCGAAGCCGAGGATGGCGAGCCACACGTTGCTCAGGTGGGACAGGGCGAGGAAGCCCACGACGCACATCGCGGAGCCGATGTACATCGCCGAACGCGCGGTCAGCAGGCCCTTCTCCCGCAGCCAGCCCGCCGGGAAGGCGATGCCGGCCTGGAAGAACACCCAGATGCTGAGGATCCAGAAGGTGTTGCTCTGCGTCCAGCCGTGCGCGTGGGACAGGGTGTCCTCCGCCGAGCCGTACGCGTACTCGAAGACGCTGATCGCCATCATGGCGATCCAGGGCAGGTACACCATGAGTTTGCGCGAGTGGCCGAGGATGTCCCGGTCGGTCTCGCCGACGCGGTACACCCGGCCCCGCGCGTCGGTCACCTCACGGTACGGGCGCTGCCCGGCTCCGGTGCTGTTGGTGGCTATGGGGTCTGCCGTCATGTCAGGCCATCTCCTCGCCGAGCGGCTGCGGGTTGGGGAGGATGCGCCGGGCCTTGGGCCTGCCCGGAGCCTTGAGGAAGAGCGCCAGCACTGCGGAGGCCAGTCCGATGGATCCCGCCAGGACGAACGCGCCGTCGTAGTCCCACTCACCGACGACGACCGCGCCCAGGCCGGAGCCGACGAGCCCGGAGATCAGCTTCGAGCTGTAGACGATTCCGTAGTTGGAGGCGTTGTGGTTCTCACCGAAGTAGTCCGCGGTCATGGCTGCGAACAGCGGGAAGATCGCGCCACCGCCGAAGCCCGAGACCATGGAGCAGAACAGGAAGAACGGCATGCTGCCCATCTGGCCGGAGACCAGCACGCCGAACTGCGCCGTGCCCAGTACGATGCAGACGATGATCAGTGTGTTCCTGCGGCCGTAGCGGTCGGAGATCCAGCCGATGACGCCGCGTCCGGTGCCGTTGACGATCGCCTTCAGGGACATCGCCGTGGCGACGATGCCGCCCGCGAAGCCCATGTCCTTGCCGAACGGGACCTGCATGGCGATCCCGAAGATGTTGATGCCGGCCGTGCACAGCAGACAGAACCACATCATCCACAGCACGGGTGTGCGCGCGGCCTCCCTGGGGGTGTACTGCTTGACCGCCGGAGGGTTCTTCTGCAGCGCCCGGCGGATCTTCGGGTCGTCGGCGGCCGTCAGCGGGTCGACGTGCGCGGGCCACCAGTTCCTCGGGGGGTCCCTGAAGAAGACGCCCGCCGTGGCCACCACCAGGCACAGCCCGATGCCGACCGCGGTCAGTACGGCCTTGTAGTTGCTCAGGTCCAGCACGGAGGTGAAGAGGAAGACGAAGGGCACGGACCCGTAGGCGAAGCCGCCGTTGACGAAGCCGGTCTTGCCGCCCTTTCGCTCCGGATACCACTTGCCGACCATGTTCACGCAGGTCGCGTAGACGAGGCCGGCGCCTATACCGCTGCACATGCCGAAGCCGAGGTAGGCGACGAGTACGTTCGGCGCGTAGGCCAGTGACAGATAGCCCAGCAGGGTGCCGAGCGCGCCGATCATCATGGCCGTACGGGCGGGCAGTTTCCCGCTCTCCCGCAGCTGACCGGCGGGGAAGGCCACGGCCGCCTGGAAGAACACCCAGACGCCCATGAGCCAGAAGATGTGGCCACTGCTCCACAGGTGAGCCTCGTGAAGCGTGTCCTCCGCCGACGTGAACGCATACTCGGCGGAGCTGATGCCCATCATGCCCACCCAGGGCAGGATGACCATCCATTTCCGTGGTCGGCCCATGATGTCGACGTCTGATTCGCCGACCCGGTACACGCGGCCGTTCCGGTCCGTCACCTCCCTGAACGGGACGGAGGTCGAATAGTCGGTGGTTGCCATTGCTCAGTACCCCTAGCGTCGAAAGATCTGGCCAGCGCCCCCTGTCCAATGCCTTTCGTGCGCGCACGGGTCCCGGGCGCGGCCGACGCGCACCGTCGGCCGGGCCCGCTTCCGCTCAGGTCATGACCCGCCCCCCAACATCCCGCCGTCTCCCGCCACCGCCCTGACGGAAGGGCCTTCGGCCCCCAGCCGTCCGGCGGCCCGTGCCCACCGGTACTTCGCACCGAGCACGGCCACCGGCTTCTCGGTGGTGTAGGGGTACGCCACGACCCCTCGCTCGTAGAGGTACTGGCTGGCTGCCTCGACCTCGACATCGCCGGCGAGCGACGCCACCACCGGCTTCTCGATGCCGCGTTCGCGGTACTCGGCCACCACGCGCGCGGTGAGCTCGGCGAACACCATGGGAGGAGTCACGATGGTGTGCCAGTAGCCGAGGACGAGCGCGTGGATCCGCGGGTCCTCAAGACCCAGCCGGATCGTGGCCTCGTACGTCGACGGCGGCTCACCGCCGGTGATGTCCACCGGGTTGCCCGCGGCCCCGAAGGGCGGGATGAACTTCCTGAAGGCCGCGTCCAGGTCGGGCGGGATCTCCATCAGGGACAGGCCGTTGTCGCTGACCGCGTCGGACAGCAGGACGCCGCTGCCGCCGGCGCCCGTGATGATCACGACGTTGCCGCCCTTGGGGGTGGGCAGCACCGGCAAGGCGCGCGCGTACTCCAGCATGTCGTTCAGCCCGGGCGCCCTGATGACACCGGCCTGGCGCAGGATGTCGTCGTAGACGGCGTCGTCGCCCGCGAGCGCCCCGGTGTGCGAACCTGCGGCCTTCGCGCCCGCGGCCGTACGCCCCGCCTTCAGCACCACGACCGGCTTCTTCGGCACGGTCGCGCGTGCCGCCTCCACGAAGGCACGGCCGTCCTTGAGATCCTCCAGGTGCATGGCGATGCACTCGGTGTGCGGGTCCTCGCCGAACCACGTCAGCAGGTCGTCCTCGTCGAGGTCCGACTTGTTGCCGAGCCCGACGATCGCGGACACGCCCGTCTTCGTCGTCCGCGCGAAGCCCAGGATGGCCATCCCGATCCCGCCGGACTGCGAGGTCAGTGCGACGCCGCCCTTGACGTCGTACGGCGTGCAGAACGTGGCGCACAGGTCCTGCCAGGTGGAGTAGTAGCCGTAGATGTTCGGCCCGAGCAGCCGGATGCCGTACCGCTCGCCGATCGCCACGACCTGCTCCTGCAGTTCGTGCTCGCCGGTCTCGGCGAACCCGGAGGGGATGAGCACGGCGTTGGGGATCTTCTTGCGTCCGACCTCCTCCAGCGCCGCGGCCACGAACTGGGCGGGAATAGCGAAGACCGCCACATCCACCTCACCGGGAACGTCCGTGACACTCTTGTACGCCTTGCGGCCCAGAATGTCATCGGCCTTGGGATTCACCGGATGGATCTCTCCGGGGAAGCCGCCGGCGACGAGGTTGCGCATCACCGAATTGCCGATCTTGCCCTGCTCGTTGGAGGCGCCGATCACGGCCACCGACGACGGCTGCATCAACCGGCGCATGGACGTGAGGATCTCGTCGCGCGTGTAGCGTCTGCGCTCCTTCGCGGGGGTGTCGGAGAGGATGACGCGGATGTCGGCCGCGACCGCGCCCTCAGGGGTGGCGATCACCGGGTTGAGGTCCACCTCGGCGATCTCCGGGAAGTCGGCGACGAGTTGGGACACCCGGCGGATCTGTTCGGCCACCGCCCACCGGTCCACTCCCGCCCGGCCGCGCACTCCGCGCAGGATCTCCGCCGAGCGGATGGAGTCCAGCATGGACAGCGCCTCGTCGGCGTCCACGGGCGCGAGCCGGAACGTCACGTCCTTGAGGACCTCGACGAGCACCCCGCCGAGACCGAAGGCCACGACCTTGCCGAAGGTGGGGTCGGTCACCGCGCCGACGATGACCTCCTGGCCCTGCGGCAGCAACTCCTGTACCTGCACGCCCTCGATACGGGCGTCGGCTTTGTGGTTGCGCGCGTTCTCGATGATCGTGTGGAACCCGGCACGCACGTCCTCGGCGCCCTCCACGCCGACGATCACACCGCCGGCGTCGGTCTTGTGCAGGATGTCAGGGGAGACGATCTTCATCACGACGGGTCCGCCGAAGCGTGCGGCGTACGCCACCGCCTCTTCGACGTCCGTCGCCAACTCCTCGCCCGGTACGGCGATCCCGTACGCGTCGGCGATCACCTTGCCCTCGGGCGCGGTGAGCGCGGTCCGCCCCTCGGCCCGCACCGCGTCAAGGACGGACCTGACCGTCAACTCCCGGTCCTCGGCCATCACGTCAGATCACTCCGTTCGACTTGAGAAGGCGCATCTCCTCGTCCCCGAGGCCGAGTTCACCGATGTAGATCTCCTCGTTGTGCTCGCCGAGCAGCGGCGAACCAGTCACCTCGACAGGGGAGTCGGAGAGCTTGAGTGGGCTGCCGACGGTCACGAACTCGCCGCGCTCCGGGTGCGGTACGCGCACCACCATCTCGTTGGCGGCCAGTGACTCGTCCTCGATGATCTCCTTGGTGGACAGGATCGGCCCGCACGGGATGTTGTGGGCGTTGAGTCGCTCGAGGACCTCCCACTTGGGAAGCGTGGAGGACCACTCCTCGATCATCTGGAACATCTTGGCGAGCTTCGGCAGCCTGGACCGGGGCGTCGCCCACTCGGGGTCGTCCGCGAGTTCGGGCCGGCCGATGAGCTGGGTGATCGGCTTCCAGCCGACGGGCTGGACGATGACGTACACGTAGTCGTTCGGGCCGCCCGGTGCGCACTTGACCGCCCAGCCGGGCTGGCCGCCGCCGGACGCGTTGCCCGAGCGGGGGACTTCGTCGCCGAAGTCCTCGTTGGGGTATTCGGCGAGCCGCCCGTGTGCCAGGCGTTGCTGATCGCGCAGCTTCACCCGGCACAGGTTGAGTACGGCGTGCTGCATGGCCACGTTGACCCGCTGGCCGCGCCCGGTGTTCTCCCGCTGGAACAGCGCCGCGAGAATCCCCGCCACGGCGTGCACTCCCGTGCCCGAGTCCCCGATCTGGGCCCCGGTCGCGAGTGGTGGCCCGTCCTCGAAGCCGGTGGTCGACATCGACCCGCCCATGGCCTGCGCGACGACCTCGTACGCCTTGAAGTTGGTGTACGGGCCGTCGCCGAACCCCTTGATGGAGGCGTAGACGATACGCGGATTGATCTCCTGGATGCGGTCCCAGGTGAAGCCCATGCGGTCGATGGCGCCCGGTCCGAAGTTCTCGACCATGACGTCGGAGCGGCGGATCAGCTCGGTGAGGAGCTCCTTGCCGCGTTCGGTCTTGGTGTTGAGCGTGATGCTCCGCTTGTTGCAGTTGAGCATCGTGAAGTAAAGGGAGTCGACGTCCGGGAGGTCGCGCAGCTGCCCACGCGTGATGTCCCCGGTCGGCGCCTCCAGTTTGACGACATCGGCACCGAGCCAGGCGAGCAGCTGGGTTGCGGAAGGACCGGACTGCACATGGGTCATGTCCAGGACGCGGATGCCGTCGAGGGCTTTGGTCATGACAGCGCTCCTCACTCGTACGTGGTCTGGTTCGCCCTTGCGGGGCCGTGCGCGTCCGGGTGTGCCCGGACGTCAAGCGATGAGGGCTTCCCAGGAGGTCGGGACGCCCTCGGGTACATTGCATACAGTCGACGAATACTGTATGAAGCTTGTTTATCCCGCATCCAGTGAGTGGTGTCCAGGGGGCGTGCGGCACTTTTCAGTCGTCGGAGGCCGGCCTCTCGACGACATCGCAGACAGGAGCCGAGATGGACCTGTACGAACATCAGGCAAGAGAGCTGTTCGAGGAACACGGCATCGTGGTGCCGAGGGCCGAGGTCACCGACTCGCCCAAGGAGGCCCGTGACATCGCCCGCAGGCTCGGCGGCCAGGTCGTCGTCAAGGCGCAGGTGAAGACGGGCGGCCGCGGCAAGGCGGGCGGCGTCAAGCTTGCCGCCGACCCGGCGGCCGCCGAGCTGACGGCGCGCCAGATCCTGGGCATGGACATCAAAGGGCACACGGTCGGCAAGGTGATGCTCGCCGAACCCGTCGCCATCGAGCGCGAGTTCTACGTGAGTTATGTGCTCGACCGCGCCGCGGGCCGCTTCCTCGCCATCGCCTCGGCCGAGGGAGGCATGGAGATCGAGGAGGTCGCCGCGAGCCGTCCGGAAGCGGTGGCGCGCGTACACATCGACCCGGCCGAGGGTGTCACCTCCTCGAAGGCGGGCGAGATCGCGGCGGCGGCCGGCCTGCCGGTCCGGACCGTCGACGTGCTCGTACGGCTGTGGCAGGTGCTCGTCCGCGAGGACGCCGTACTCGTCGAGGTCAACCCGCTCGTACAGACGCGGCAGGGCCATATCCTCGCCCTGGACGGCAAGGTCACCCTCGACGACAACGCCCGTTTCCGGCAGACCCGCTGGGGCGCCGAGGACGCGGGGCACGACGACCCGCTCGAGGCACAGGCCGCCGCAAAGGGCCTCAACTACGTCAAGCTGGACGGCGAGGTCGGCATCATCGGCAACGGCGCAGGCCTCGTCATGTCGACGCTCGACGTGGTCGCGGGCTGCGGCGCCCGGCCCGCCAACTTCCTCGACATCGGCGGCGGAGCGTCCGCCCGCATCATGGCCGACGGCCTGTCGGTCATCCTCTCCGACCCGGCCGTCAAGTCGGTCTTCGTCAATGTCTTCGGCGGCATCACCGCCTGCGACGCGGTCGCCGACGGCATCGTGCAGGCGCTGGACTCCGTCCGGCTCACCAAGCCGCTGGTCGTCCGCCTGGACGGCAACAACGCGGCGCGGGGACGCGCGATCCTCGACGACCGCGCGCATCCCCTGATCCAGCAGGCCACCACCATGGACGGCGCCGCGCGCCGGGCCGCCCAACTCGCAGGCGCCGTCTGAAGGAGCACGCCATGGCCATCCACCTCACCAAGGAGAGCAAGGTCCTCGTCCAGGGCATGACCGGTGGCGAGGGCATGAAGCACACCCGCCGCATGCTCGCGGCCGGTACGGACGTCGTCGGCGGCGTCAACCCGCGCAAGGCGGGCCGCGCCGTCGACTTCGACGACCGTACGGTCCCCGTCTTCGGCTCGGTGCGCGAGGGCATGGAGGCGACCGGCGCCGACGTCACCGTCGTCTTCGTGCCACCCGCCTTCGCCAAGGCCGCGGTGACGGAAGCCGCCGAGGCGGGCATCGGCCTCGCCGTCGTCATCACGGAGGGCATCCCGGTCCACGACTCGGTCGCCTTCATCTCGTACGCCAAGACGAACGGCACCCGGATCATCGGCCCGAACTGCCCGGGCCTGATCACCCCCGGCCAGTCGAACGCCGGCATCATCCCCTCCGACATCACCAAGCCGGGCCGCATCGGCCTGGTGTCGAAGTCCGGCACGCTCACGTACCAGCTCATGTACGAGCTGCGGGACATCGGCTTCTCCACCTGTGTCGGCATCGGCGGCGACCCCGTCGTCGGCACCACCCACATCGACTGCCTGGCCGCCTTCGAGGCCGACCCCGACACCGAACTGATCGTGATGATCGGCGAGATCGGCGGCGACGCGGAGGAACGGGCGGCCGACTACATCCGCGAGCACGTCACCAAGCCCGTCGTCGGCTATATCGCGGGCTTCACCGCACCCGAAGGGAAGACCATGGGCCACGCCGGCGCCATCGTCTCGGGCTCCTCCGGCACCGCACAGGCGAAGAAAGCGGCGCTGGAGGGGGTAGGGGTAACGGTGGGCGGAACGCCGACCGAGACGGCGCGCCTGGTGCTCGCTCAGCTGGAAGCGAGGCGTGACGTCACTCATAGTTGACATGAGGTCACTTACAGGTGCTTCGGCGCCTCGCTAGCGTCCCTGTACGACGTCCGCGTACGGCCAACGCGATCACACGATCACGTACGTGGACGGGCCATGCACCCCCCGCCCCCGACTGTGCACCGAGAGCGGAGCTATCCGATGGCACCCACCCTCACCCTCAAGTCCGGAACGTCCTGGACCGACGCCTGGCAGCGCTGCCTGGCCGTCGCTCCCGAGGCCTTCCGGGACGACCGTGTCCTCAACCTCTGGAACTCGTCCTGGCAGCTGGACGGCCGGGCCCTGCCCGCCACCAGCCCGGTGGACGGCAGCCCCATCGCGGGCCCGCCGCGCCTGGACCGGGCGGCCGCCCGGCGCGCCGTGCAGGCCTCGCTCGACCAGCACCGCGCCTGGCGCCACGTGCCCCTGCCTGAACGCCGGGCCCGCGTCGCCGCGACCCTGGACGCGCTCACCGAGCACCGCGAACTGCTCGCCCTGCTCCTCGTCTGGGAGATCGGCAAGCCCTGGCGGCTCGCCCAGGCCGACGTGGACCGGGCGATCGACGGCGTGCGCTGGTACGTCGACGGAATCGAACCGATGATCGGTGACCGGGTCCCGCTGGACGGCCCGGTCTCGAACATCGCGAGCTGGAACTACCCGATGAGCGTCCTGGTCCACGCCATGCTGGTCCAGGCCCTGGCGGGCAACGCGGTCATCGCCAAGACCCCGACCGACGGCGGTCTCGCCTGCCTCACCCTGGCCTGCGCGCTCGCCGCACGCGAGGGCATACCGGTCACCCTCGTCAGCGGCAGCGGCGGCGAGCTGTCGGAGTCACTCGTACGGGCGCCGGAGATCGGCTGCGTCTCGTTCGTCGGCGGCCGCGACACGGGCGCCGCGGTGGCCACGGCCGTCGCCGACCTCGGTAAGCGGCACATCCTCGAACAAGAGGGCCTGAACACCTGGGGCATCTGGAACTACACGGACTGGGAGTCGCTGACGGCGGTCATCCCGAAGCTCTTCGACTACGGCAAGCAGCGCTGCACCGCATATCCGCGCTTCGTCGTCCAGCGCGAGCTGTTCGACGAGTTCCTGGCGGCGTACCTGCCGGCGGTCCGCACCCTCAAGGTGGGCCACCCGCTGGCGGTGGAGAAGCAGGACGACCCCTACCCGGCCCTGGACTTCGGCCCGCTGATCAACGCGGCCAAGGCGAAGGAGCTGACCGACCAGGTCACCGAGGCGATCGACCGCGGCGCGATCCCGCTGCACCGCGGCAACGCGGAAGACGCGCGCTTCCTGCCCGGCCAGGACACATCGGCGTACGTCCACCCGGTGACGCTCCTGAACCCGCCCCCCTCCTCTCCGCTCCACCACGCGGAACCGTTCGGCCCGGTCGACACGATCGTCCTGGTCGACACGGAGGCGGAGCTGCTGGCGGCGATGAACGCGTCCAACGGCGCGCTGGTCGCCACGCTGTCCACGGACGACAGGGCGACGTACGACCGCCTGGCCCCGCAGATCCGCGCCTTCAAGGTCGGCCACGGCAAGCCGCGCTCCCGCGGCGACCGCGACGAACTGTTCGGCGGCTTCGGCGCGTCCTGGCGCGGCGCGTTCGTGGGCGGCGACCTGCTGGTCCGCGCGGTGACCCAGGGCCCGGAGGGGGAGCGGCCGCCGGGCAACTTCCCGGAGTACCAGCTGATGCCATGACGCCCGGCCGGGCGGTGCGCGCCCATGCGGGCGCCGCCCGGCTGTATCCCTGCTGACCTGGCCTTTCACGCGGTCGTGTAGGGGCTCGCTCACCGAGCGTGAGAGGGCGCTCGAACGCCCCCGGACCAGGAATATGCAGGTGAATGCCACTCCGAAACCTTGGTATTGTTGTCCCTGTCGCCGCGGGGAAGACTTCCGGCCAGGCGGCAGACACCCAGTCCGGGTGGCGGAATGGCAGACGCGCTAGCTTGAGGTGCTAGTGCCCTTTATCGGGCGTGGGGGTTCAAGTCCCCCCTCGGACACTCGCTATAACGATACGGAAGCGAGGGCCTCGACCTTACGGTCGCGGTGCTTGTTGCGTTTTCGTAGCTGATGGTCATGACCGGGCTTCGTAGAGTGGACAGTCCTTGTCGGCGTCGACGGCTTGGATGCGTTGTGCGATGTCTCCGGGCCTCTTGGTCATCGCCCCGATCTGCTCGGCGTCAGCCATGACTCCCTCTTCCTGGTGACGGCGGGCAGTGCGTCGAGCTTCCCCTGCGCCGCTTGCCTATCTCCTTGATCCACTGAGTGGCGACGGTTGGGTCGGCTCCGGCATCGAGGGCGGCTTGATCGCGGGCCACGCGCCGCTCACAATCCTTGATTGCCTGCCAGGTTCGGGCGCGCTCGCGGGTCTGTACCTGGGCGGTGCTCGCCGCGATGGCGTGTGGCTGGCATTGTCATGTCCGGGGTGGCGACTCCACCACGAAGCTGCCTTTGCCTCGCACCGTGACGATCAGGCCCCGCTCTACGAGCAGTTGGACAGCCGCCCGTGCGGTCGGACGGGACACGCCGAACTCGTCACAGATGCCAGCTTCGGAGGGCACCCTACGCCGTGGCGGATAGGTGCCGTCGGCGATGCGGGCAGCCAGGATCGCGGCGATCTGCTCGTAGAGAGGCTCAGGTCCGTCGAGATCCAACGTCATGTATCGACCGTAGGAGCCATACGACAATGCTTCTCGTCATGTGACGTCACCTGACAACACCTGACAAGTGAGCTAGCGTCGAAAGGGAAACCCCCGCGACCGTGCGACCGGTCCGGGGGCGTGGACGACGCTTTCGAGGGAGCATCGACATGGCAGAGAGTACGGCCATCCCATCTGCGGCGGAACCAGCCGCTGTCGAGTACCAGGCCCTGCTGGACCACTGCAGCACCTGCCGCACCTGCCGCAGGGCGACGGCGGTAGCCTGCCCGGAAGCCGGGCGACTGCGCAGGCAGTGGTCGGCGGCGCGGCGTGCAGCTCGCGGGGGTACCCAATGATCTGCGCACGCTGCGACGAGTCGATCAAGAAAGACGAGCCCTACGTGACGCGGGACATCGAGGCCGCATCCGGGCCCGGTGCGGTCATCCACCTGCACCCGTGGTGCCAGCCGGCTACGGCCGCTCAGCCCCTGAGGTACCCGGTCGGCCGGGGCGCTCAAGACCCCTGGCGCTTCTGAGCCGGTAGGTGCGCCAAAAAGGGCGGCCGCGACGGCGAGCAGTACAGCGGCCGCCCTGCACTCCCTGCACGAGGTTCGTAAGACCGATGCCGAACTCGACGCGTTCGCGCTCGAGTGGGCCGCCTCCCGAGGGCTGGCGCTCTGGTCTGAGCGCTCACCTCACCGAACAGCACGGACCGTCCCTGCCCTCGCAGGATGGCCCGTCCCGGAGGATGTATGACCGTCACCGCCCCTGGGGCGCCCAAGGTCACCAGTCAGACGTGGGCAGACCATTGGCATGGCTTCGGCCCTCGGCCCGGCTCTCCCAACCGCCACGGACAGAAGGGCAACCGGCGACCGCCCCCCTGTGCGGCCTCACGCTGACTCGGATCATGCCGCCCGCTATCAAGAGGCCGCCGGCGAGTTCGTCACGTCCAGCCTGCCGCGGCTGGTCGGCGATCAGTTCGGGCAGGGCCAGGGTGTAGTCCATCTGCTCCAGCAAGTTGCGCACGCGGTCCGCTTGCGCAGCGCTTTCCTTGCCGAAAATGTCGTCCGTGCAGGTTAGAGGCCGCGCGGATAGGGGTGCAGTCATGGTCGGCGGCTGGGGCGTTCGCCCCAGCGGTGAGTCGTCCATGCTCGTCGGATCAGACTACGCACGGTGATGACAGTGTCGGTGAGGTCGAAGAATGCGTCGATGACGAGGTGCTTTGCGGCCTGCGCCACCCCGGAGGCGGTCGGGTGCGCAGTTGCGCCGAGGGTGCGGATGCGCTGGGTGGCGTGCTCGATGACGACCAGCACGTACATGCGCGCCCCGGAGAGGGTGACGGTTTCGAAGAAGTCATAGGCGAGGCGGGCGTCGGCCTGGGAGCGCAGGAAGCTCGCCCAGGTATCGGAGGTCCGTTCGGGTGCGGGGGCGGTACCGGTCTGGTGCAAGATCTCCCACACCGTGGACGCGGCCACCCTCACCCCGAGGACGAGCAGTTTGCCATGTACTCTCCTGTAGCCCCAGGTGGGGGTCTCTGTCGCCGGTCGCAGCATCAGGGCCCGGATGGAGCGTATGGTCCGTGGCCTGCCGGGCGCTTGGGGTGGGAGGCGCAGCGTGGCGGCGTGCGATCAGGTCGCGGTGCCGGCGCAGCACCGTCTCGGGGCGCACCAGTAGCCACATGCTGCGGAGAGCATCGAGCGGCAGCCAATGGAGGAGAGCTGCCGGGAACGCCCGGTCGCCGGGGGTGAACCGGACTCTGTTCTTGCCGAGTTGGCGTTCCAGCAGCGTGATCTGTTGGCGCAAGGCGAGTATCTCGGCATCGTTCTCGCGGTCGCTCATCGGGAGCAATCGCAGGAGGGCGAGGGCATTGATGACGCCATGGTGGGCCAGTTTCAGCAGCACGGTCGATCATCATGTCGCCTTGATCCACAGGGCGGCCGGGGTGCTGACTTTGACACTTCGGGCGACGTGGTCGGCGCCCGGTGGCCGAGGCACACTGCCTCACACCAGCGCGGATGAGTTTTCGGCAGGCGCTGGGTCTGGGTCTGTGCGGTGCTTGCCGTGATGCTTGCGGGGCTGAGTGCTGCGATGGTGGCGGCGAGCCGATCCGGTGCGAGGGCGCGGGCATGCACGAGTCTGGCGCCCTGCTCACGACGTCTTCGCGCAGGTTGACGGTCCGCGGGTGGCCGAGCCCGGGGTGGAGCGCGGCTTCCTGCCCCAACGCTCAGACGACCATTGGCCCTGCTGAAAACAGATCTGCGCAATTGGCTGTGCATCCGTGTCCGGGACCATTGCGCAACCCCTCCCCCCAGGCGACTTCACGGTGCGCAGCCTGCGCACCCGGGCCTGGAAGACATCCGTCGTTGCGCGATCGAGCTCCCATTGCGCAGCTATCGGTCGGACGGTGCGCTCACCGCTGTGACCTGCTCTGGTCGGGTCCAGATGGTCGGGCTGGCCGCTGCATGGTCGGGTCCGTACAAGCCGTGGTCGGGCATGATGTCCGGGCCATGTCGGCGGCGTGCTGGAGGCGGCTTGGGCGGTTGCGCAGCCATCGCGTGCGCGAGGCGCCGCGCAGCGCTGTGACCTGCTGTGGTCGGGCTCATGGTCGGGAGAATTACGCAGGCGCGGGCGGAGCGGCTAGGAGCGGCGGGACTGCATCCAGCCGACCTTGTGGTCTTGGTCCGGGACGTGGATGGGATGCCATACGGGTGCGGAGGGGCCGTTGTGGAGCAGGTCGGTCAGGGGGCTGCCAGGACGGGGATGTCGCGCGGGAAGCTGGACAGCGCCAGTGCCCTGATGGCTGCGTGCAGGGCTTGGATGCGCGTGGCGATGCCGGTGGAGCCGGTGCCGTCCAGGACGAACAGCAGCCGCGGGAACACGGCGTAGCGGCGCCTCCAGTCCTCCTCCAGGGGCTGCAGCCTTAAGTTCGGCCGCAGGCGTCCAAGGGGTGTGGGCACCTAGGCGTGCAGGCGGGCGTAGGCGCCGAGTTTGGCGGCCAGGCGTTCGGGGCCCATGGTGGCCCGGTCGACTTCCACGAAGGCCCGCAACATCGACGTGCCGTCGCCGCAGCTGCGGTAGTACAGGAGGGCGTCGGGGATGACAGCTTCGCCGCTGCCGAGGAGTGGTAGACCTCGGGGATCCAGTCCAGCGGCCGGCACACGTCTCCTCGGCGGCGGGCGTCCTGCAGGAAAGCAAGCCCGGTCTCCGTTACCGCCAGCGCGTGCCTTGCCCGAAGCCGCGCGGCGGTAGGGTCGGCGATCAGCTTCGGCGGCTGCCACTCCCGCAACTCCGGCCACTCGGAGGCGACCTGTACACCGTACTGGGTGGCAAACCACACCTGGGTGCGCCCGGCCTGGGGCAGCGTGATGCGATCGATCAGGCCCTCGCTGCGCAGCTTGGCCAACCTTCGTCGCGTCTGCTCAATCCGCACTCCGGGCGCGATCACCCGATGCATCTGCTCGGTTGTCGCCATCCGGTACTGCGCCAGTACCGCCAGCGCCAGCCAGTCCCCGCCGCCCGCGCCCACCTTCACCATCGCCAGGTCCTCCCGTACGCTGCGGCACCGCTTGCCCGGCGCCGCCCGTACCGACAGACCAGCAGCCGGCCCCGACCACACGTGCGACCGTGGAGGCCCGACCAGAGTCACGATGCGATAACCCCGCCCCCAACCACCCCGGAAATCCCGCCGAAAGCCCCACCAGCATCCCTGCCGACAACTCTCCGCACCCACCGGGCGCCTGACGGCGTATCCACAGCTCACCACGCCTGTTTGGGCATCGTCGGGAGCCCGACATCCCCCTATGCGCCTCTCGCAGCCGACCCCTGAAGCAGACAGAGAAGTGGTTGGGGCGGGCTGGGGCGGGCGGTCGGCGCGGCGGGGGATCGGGCGGCTCGGAACTGTTGTTGCGCGTCGGCGGGGCCTCCGCGCTCGGCGCCGGGCAAGCCAGCACAGAGAGGGGATCGGCGGGCGAGGCGCAGCGTGACAAGAACACGCGCCATCGTCACGATGCCACGGTGGCGCTTTGCCCACCCTAATCGCCCTCGTGCAGAGCGCAGACGCCAAGCCCGAGCGATGTGCAAGCGAAGTGCTGGGCGGCTGCCGCATGGCGACGCTCGCTCACCATTAGTGTGCCGTACGTGAGGGTCCTTGCTCGGCCTCGTACTGGGCGCGTGCCTCGTTCACGGCCGCTCCGGCGACCTCGTCCTCGACCCGATGTGCGGCATCGGCACCACCCTCGTCGAAGCCATCCGCCTCGGCCGCCATGCCATCGGCACCGAGTACGAGCCCCGCTGGGCCGCCCTCGCCGGCGCCAACGCCCGGCACATCACCACCACCGCAGGTGGCCAAGGCGACGTCCACTACGGCGATGCCTGCTGCCTGACGACCCCCAGCCTTCAGCTCCCGCGAGGGCGAGGTGCAGCCTGCGAGTGCCGTGTTCCAGGAACGCCATGACATACAGGCGCTTTCCAAGCATGGTGTCCACGTGGAAGAAGTCGGCTGCGATGATCCCCTGGGCTTGGGCGGTCAGGAACCCACGCCAGCTGGGGCCGGACCGGCGTGGAGCCGGGTCGATGCCCGCGGCGTTCAAGATCCCCCGAGCGTGGACGGTGTCGCTCGGAAACTCGTCGCCGCCGGTCAGGCCGCGTATGAGGCCACGGCTCAGGGCCGAACGTCGGCGGCCCGCGCTCGCCAGGGGCTTGTCTGCCGTGCTCACCAGCGCAGTGTCGCACCGGAGATGATGGCGCCGGCAGCGCGCGTCAGCGTAGCCTCGCGGGCATGACCGAGGCATGGACCGACCACGCGCTGAAGGCGCTCCGCGCCGCCTGCCACACCGCGGACGGCCCGTCCCTGCTCGCCCTGCTGCGCTCGCATGACCCCGCCGGCGTGCTGCAGCAGTGCGGAGACGCACTCACCGCAGCCGTTGCCCGGGGTGTGCCCGGCGCCCCGGATGCGGCGATCGCGTGTACGTCCGCGCTGCGCGAACGGGGCTGGCCTGGCGACGAGGTCCTCGCAGAGCAGCTCGACACGGTGGGCGGCGGTGCCGTCTGCTTGCTGCAGCCACTGCCGGTCGACCTGGAAGAACTCTCCGGTCTGCTCGAAGGCGATCCGGCCTGGGGCGGTGGCCGCATCAAGCTGGACACCGGCGAGTGCCGGCCCGCCCTCGCGGACACCGAGGAGTTGTGGGACGAGGAGGAGCCGGAGGGCGCCGAGCGGTGGCTTTATGTCCTGTGCGACGGATCGCACGACGCCTACCGCGACATGGAGGACTTCATCACCGCCCTCGACGACCAAGACCTCGCTCGGTTCCTCAACATCGCGATCCAGGGCCCAGGAGCGTTCCGCCGCTTCAAGGACATGCTGGCCACCTCACCGGCGCAGCTGCAGCGATACCGGCTGTTCGCCGCGGAACGGCAGCATGGTCGGGCCCGGGCCTGGCTCGCCGACCACGGCTACCGGCCGACGCCACCGGGCGGCCACTGACCCGTGCGCCGTCACGGCCCCCAATGTTCCGTACCGCTGCAGCTCGCGATGCAGCGGGAGCACAAGCCTTTTCGGCCTGTCCATGCCGAAAAGGCCGTCCGTGCTGGTCAAACAGCGTGTTGGTACTCGTGGAGGGTGCCGTTGAGGCGGTCGTGTCGGCGTATGTCGAGGCGGACGATTTGTCCTGGGTCGGTGATGGGGTCGGGGTGTGCGCGCAGTGGGGCGGCGGCCTGCAGTGTTCGGTGGGTCCGGTGCTCGTTGTAGTGCGACTCGTACTCGTGCAGCGCGCGTGGTGGAGGTGGCGCTCGCTCCAGTTGATGGTGCGGTCGAGGAGTTCGCAGCGCAGGCTGAGTACCCTGTGCCGCTCGAAAAGTCGTCGCTGCAGGTCATCCGGCGTATCGGTACTCGTTGATGAGGCTGCCGAGGATCCGGGTGCGCAGCAGTCTGCAGGTGCCGATGTCTGTTGCCGCGGGCTGCTCGTAGGCGTCTGGTGGTAGCTGGTTGCGGGCCTGGTGGGGACGGTGTTCGTTGTGGTGCTGCTGGTACGCCGCAAGGACCTGTCGAGCATGTGCTTCGTTCAGGATGAGGACGTGATCCAGGACCTCGCGGCGAATGCTTCCGATGATGCGCTCGCAGTGCGCGTTCATCCGCGGTGCACGCGCTGCACCCTTGATCACGTCCAGTTCTTCGGCCTCGAAGACGGCGTCGAACGCCGCGTCCTACTTGCCGTCCCGGTCACGAAGCAGGAAGCGCAGGGACTCCATGCGCATACCGAGGTCCGCGGCGAGATTCCTCGCCTGCTGCAGCGTCCACTGCAGTGTGTCGTTGGTGGTGACGCCGGTGATGTGCAGGCGCCTCGTGCCGTGCTCGAGGACGGCCAGCTCGTAGAGCCGCCTGCCGAGCACCGTGTCGATATGGAAGAAATCGACTGCGAGGATGCCCTCGGCCTGGGCGGTGAGGAACTCGCGCGATGTGGGGCCGGAACGACGTGGCGCCGGGTCGACGCCTGCTGCGTGGAGAATCTCCCACACTGTCGAGGCGGCGATCCGGTGGCCCAGTTGAGCCAACTCTTCTTGGTTCGTCCTGTGCCCGCACCGCGGGTGTTCGCTGGCGAGTCGTAGTACGAGCTTCTTGAGCGCTGCGTCGGTCGGTGGCCGACCGGTGCGCCTGCGTGCGCTGTAGTCCCACTTCGCGGCGATGAATCGGCGGTGCCAGCCGAGCAGGGTGCCGGGCGTGACCGGGAAGGCCTCGTGCCAGAGACGCCGGGGTATGAGCCCCGAGAGAGCAGCGAACCAGAACCGATCGTCTGCCTCGTAGCGGACCGGGACGGCCAGCTGTCGGCTCAGCACCGCGTTCTCGTGCCGCAACACATGAAGCTCCGCGTCTATCGCCGCGTCGCTGCGCAGTAGCGCGGATGGTAGGGAGAGCAGCTTCCGGGTCACCTTGTACAGCATGGACGCGATCACC
This sequence comes from Streptomyces sp. NPDC046900, assembly GCF_040644975.1. Taxonomy (NCBI): domain Bacteria; kingdom Bacillati; phylum Actinomycetota; class Actinomycetes; order Kitasatosporales; family Streptomycetaceae; genus Streptomyces; species Streptomyces sp. NPDC046900. The sequence goes on from NZ_JBEYXD010000013.1 coordinate 108,483, forward strand.
CGGCAGTGCTCCCAGTTGACGGTCCGTCACAGCGCCGACCTGTGGCGATGACTTTTCGAGGGGTACAAGGTTCCAGATGGCCAACCTCCCCAGCCTGCTGACGGCCGTTGGCCCTGACGCGGGCGGCTTCCTGCGCTCGTTGCTCAGTGCGTTGCGGTACTCGCTCGGTGCCAACATCGCTTCAATCGGCCAGCGGATCGTGTAGCCGGAGCTGTCCTCGCGCGACCGTATCGTTAGCGGTCAACTCTCGGAACATGCTGCCCAGTTTCCGGGGAGCGGAGATCGTCGCCCGTTCCTGGCCTCCGGCTGGGGCGGGCGTTCGGCGTATCGGGGTCTCCTTATCTGCTGGCGCGGGCGGGGGCGTGTCAGCCGATGAAGATCCTTTCTCTGGTGGGTGCGTCGGCGGTCAGAGTCTTATAGTGCAGGTCGTAGCTGAGAGTGATTCCAGCAGTACGGAGCAGGTGGGGGATCTGCGTGGCATTGGGCGGTGGTGGGCCGAGGGTGGCGGTGAGTCGGAGGGCGCATGCGGGGAGGTGGGGCTGGATGCGGTCTTCGCGGACGAAGGCGTTGCGAGGCCGGTGGGGCTGGCGCTGGGTGGGTGTGGCCGTGGCGGCAGCGGTACGCGGGGTGCCCGTTCGACCGGCAGGATTCCATGCGGCGACTGCAGAGGTCACAGTGCAGGATGCCTGAGGTTTGGTAGGTGCACCCGGGGTGGCACGGCGGGCGGTGTGGATGTTCTGGGCGGCAGTGAAGTCGGCTTCGCTGACGAGGGCAGGGTGGGTCGGGCCAGTGGAGACAGCCCACTGGTTGGGGCGTTCCAGCGCATGATGTCGCGGGTGCCCAGTGTGTCCGGATCGAGGAGCACGTGGTCGGTGCGCTGGCGGTTCCAGACCTGGCGGCCGCTGTAGCGGGGGTTGGCGAGGATGGCCCGAACCGTGGTGGCGGTGGCGGTCCACTGGGTGCCGGTGCGGTGGGGGTTACGGGCGGGGTCGATCGCGGAGGGGCTGGGGATCGCGGCGTCGTTGAGGACTCGTGCAAGGCGGGCGGTGCTGCGGTCGGCGAGACCCTGGCTGAAGATCCAGGTGACGATGGGACCGGTGCAGGGGTCGGGGTCGAGGCGTTGGATGCGCACGCCGCGGCGGGCCAGTGCCAACGGCCAGGGGCGTGCTTGGAGTGGGGTGCGGCGTCGATGAGCCGGTAGCCGTAAGGCGGGCGCCTGCCGCGGTAGCGGCCCTGGTCGTGGGCCGGGACGGTCATGGCGGTGTGGCCACGGATGCGCGCGAGCGACCTCGCGTTTCGCGAGGATGCCCAGCAGGACCATGAGCTCCTCCTCGCCGAGACTGTGGGCGTCGGCGGCGCCGCCCAGTTCCGGGATCCACACGGTGACGCCGTAGTGCTCGAAGAGCGGGGACGTGACGGTGAACTGGTTCCCGTAGAAGGCGCGCTCGCTGGAGCCGATGACGATCGCGTCGAAGTTGCGGTCGGGGTCGGTGAGCGCCGCGAGCAGGGCGCCGGCCTCGGGGCGGCGGGCCCACGGCACTGTCCGACTGCTGCCGATGTCGAAGTACTCGGCGGGGATGCGCCCGTACCCGGAGGTGAGCGCCTGCGCACGAAGAAGCTGCCAGGCGCGGGAAGTGGCGGGGTCTGGTGGTCCTCGGTGGAGACTCGGTCGTAGAAGGCGAAGCGCAGAGCGGTTATCCCGGGCTTGTCGGTGGCCGCAACGGCCTGCCCGGCAATCCAGTGGTCCAAGGCGCGGGCGTCCCCGGCAGTGGCGGGCGCTTCGGATGCGGGCAGGGGCTGCTGGACGCTTCCTGAGGCCATGTCGGACACCTCCGGCAAGGTGGTGCTGGGACCGGATGACGTGTTCAGTGTCCGAGCGCGCCGGAGCACGGGGCACGTCCCGAGCCGCCTGGTTCACCGGGACGGGGAAGGGGACTTGAGATCAGGTCCCTTGACTCGACCGCACGCGGCGACGTCACCGCAGGTCGCACAGGCCAGCCGTGAGGACGGGCAGGATGTCCTCCGGTGGCCCGGGGCCTGGGCTGGTGTCACCTCAGGTTAGGTCAGCCTGGTCGAGTTGGGTCAGAAGGCTGGTCTTGCGCCGGTGCTCGTCGCGCAAGGCGGTCAGGTACGCGGTGAACTCCGCTTCGGTGCCCTGTTCGCGGTGGATGGTGCGGAGCGCCTTGACGTGCCGGACGGCGTACTGGTAGCGGTACTTGTTGCCGGTCTCGGCCAGGTAGAGGTCGACCAGTCGCCGGTACGGGGTGATCGTGTCGGCGGGATGGGTCTGCGACGCTCCTCGATGAGCTCCTGGATAGTGTACTTCGACAACTCGCCGAGATGGCCGACAGCGGTCTGCCATGCCTCCTCTGATCGTCCTGCTGCGCGCAGACAGCTGATCAGCTCACGGACGTAGGTGGGATTCTCAGCCGCGCGTGCGGAGCAGGTCAAGAGCCCATGTGACGGTGTCGGGGCTCTCCAGTTCGGAGGCGGTCCTGGCGAGCGGTTGGAACGCGGCGAGGACCGTGGTGCGCGCGAAGGCGTCTCGGTGCACGGCGAGTGCCTCCTCGCGCCGACCGGCCGCGACGAGGGGGTCGACGAGTTCGTCGTTCAGCTTCGGCAGGTAGGGATTGCCAGGGTGGGCAGCGACGCCTCGCCGGGCCCAGTCGGTGGCCTCCTCGGGCCGGTCGGCTGCACGCAAGGCGCGGACGATCTTCATATATTAGTCAGGGCCGGTCAGAAACTGGGCAAGGACGGCGACGTACCGGTCAGTGTCGCCGGAGACTTCGGCGAGCTGTTCGCGCAGGTGGCGGACGCCGTTGACTGTGGTCCAGCTGTCCTTGAGGGATACATCCGCAGCGGGGGCGTCGACCGTTTCCGCCAGGTGCGCCTGTCCGACGTCGCCGAGCGCGGCGGCGAAGTCGGCCAAGCGGATGTCGGGCCAGCCGGGGCCGTCGAAGACGGTCTTGGCGATCCAGCTCGCCAGCGTCTTCGGGTTCTTGGGCGGGGCTGCGGTCAGGGCTCTCGCGTACATGCCGGTCAACTCGCGCAGCACATCCCCGGCCATGCCGGCGGAGTCATCCAGATACATCAGCGCCGTTGTGATTCGCTCGACTGCCTTACGCAGTTCAGGGGCCACCAGCGCTGCCTGGCCCGCGTCCAGTAGGCGTCCGGCCTCCTCGTGTACCGCCCATGCCGTGTGCTCGTACTCCCGGTGACCGGCGTACGGCCCGCGGCGCTTGTCTCGCCGCAGTCCGTCAACCAGCACGCTTAGCGTCGACGTCTCCCTCATCCACCCATCCCAGCGCACGAGGCCGCGGGTAGGCTGCCGAGCCGTGAGCGAGTACCGGTACTACGAGTTCCTTGCCGTCGACCGCCCGCTGAACGAGGAGGAGCTCAGGCAGGTACGGGCGCTGTCCACCCGCGCCGACATCACCCCGACCCGCTTTGTCAACGAGTACCACTGGGGCGACTTCCGCGGCGATACGACGAAACTGGTGGAGCAGTTCTACGACGCCCACCTGTACTACGCGAACTGGGGCAGCCGCCGCCTCGTCCTGCGCCTGCCCGCCGGCGTGCTCCCGGCCAAGAAGGCCGTCCAGTACGCCATGGAGGAGTCGCTGAGCGTCTGGACCCACTCCGGGCACATACTGCTCGACTTCTCCCTATCCTCGGAGGACGGCGAGGAGTGGGACTTCGAAACGTCCTACGCGCTTTCGGCGTTCGTGGGGCTGCGCGCCGAGCTCGCGGCTGGCGACCTGCGGCCGCTTTACGTGGCCTGGCTCGCCGGGCTCACCACCTGGGAACTGGCTGAGGATGACGAGGAGGAATACGCCCTCGAAGTCGAGCCGCCCGTCCCCGCGGGTCTGGCCTCGCTCACCGGCCCCCAGCGGGCCCTCGCCGATTTCCTGTGCGTCGATACGGACCTGCTGACGGCCGCTGCCGAGAGCAGCGAGTCGGCCACCGCGGACTCCGTGGACCGTGCAGCTCTGGCGGCCTTCATCGCCGCGCTCCCGGCCGCCGAGAAGGATTCCCTGCTGCTCGAGGCGGCGCTCGGTACCGCCCCTCTGTCAGGCCACCAACTCCTGGCCCTCTATCGCGCCACCGCCTCCGGCCCCCGTACCGGAGCCAAGCGGCGCACCGCCGCTCAGCTACTGGACGCCGCCTACCGTCACCGCACCGAGCGCCGGCAACGCGAGAAGGCGGCCCGAGTCGCAGCCGAGCAGGCCCGGGCGCGCTCCGCTACCGAGGCCCGTGAGGCGCATTTGGACCAGCTTGCGCGGAACACCGGCAAGGCGTGGCGTGACATCGATGACCTGATCGCCCAGAAGAAGGCCGCTGCCTACGATGCCGCCATCGCACTCCTGCGGGACCTCCGCGACATGCAGGCCCGCACCGAGTGCACCGCCGACTTCGACCGCCGAGTCAGCGAACTGCGAGCCGCACACCGGGGCAAACCCTCGCTGATGCACCGCTTCGACAGCATGGGCATTCCCAATCCCTGACCAACCCCGAGGGTCCGCCGTCTGCCGGTGCACCTCGGGTCTCCCACCGCGCGCTCAGCGAGCATCCTGCACCGCTGTTCATTTCCGCCAGGACTGGCGCAGTCTCACGTTGAGCTGTCGGTGAGCAGGTGCCCGGCTCGGTGGGCGAACGTCGGAACCCCGGCACAAGACAGTCATGAGCGGACGGCCCTTGTCGGCCGCCATCCGTCGAGCGTCGCCGTGACCTCGTCGGGCTGCTGGTCGAGCAGGGCGTACAGGTACGGGTCCGGTGGGGCGGCAACACCGTGGGAGCTGAGGACCTCCGCGGGTAAGTCGTCCAGGTTTCACGTGATCAGCGCATCAGCGCGGCTGGCGACGGGGGCGGCCGTGTGGTGGACGAAAGAGCCCGGTAGCCCCCGGCGAAGGCCGGATGTCCAGCATGGGCGTCAGATACGCCCGTGAGGCCGGACCGGGCGGTGGATTTGGCGAACAGGAGGGCACCTGGCGCCCCGCAGCGCTTGCGGCGTCTTTGTCGCGGTCGCTCATCGGCACGAGCCGTATCAGGACGAACATGCTTGTCAGGGCCAGGTTGGGCAGTCGCAGCAGCACCGAACCATGCTGGCCCAGGCCCCGAGACGGCAAACGGCGGGGCATGGCCGCGGCTGTCGCGGTCGTCTGCGAGGCCGCGCAGTTACGCTCAGAACTCCTGACCAGCGTGGATGAGGTTTCTGGCTGCGGGTGCCGAAAATCCCATCTACGCCTGTGACGTGCAAGTTCTCCGGGGCCGCGAGAACCGCCCGCGCCGCCGGTCCCCGCACGGACCGTCGTCAGCCCGCTATTGCACCGCCGGCACCCGACCGTGACCGCGCGATGAACAGTATCCTCCGGGCCCATGGGAGTGAACCGCATGAACCGCGAGGAATTCTTCGCCCAGTTGGCCGGCCTCGACGAGGAGCGGTTGAAGAAGGCGCTGTGGAACCTGTACTGGCGCGGTGCTGCGCCCGTGCGGGAGCGGATCGAGGCGGAGATCGCGCCCGCGGCGAGCGTGCCCAGGCCTCGCACAAAGAGCGCGCCGGTGGATCCGCAACAGGTGCTGGAACGCGTACAGGAGTTCGTAGGCCTGGCCCGTGCCGGTTCCTACCTCGCTGGTGACCGCAAGGTGAGCCCCACTGAGCGGTCCCGCTGGCGGTTCACATTCCGACGCCACGCCGAGGCGGCCCGCGAGGCGCTCACGGCCGACGATCCGCTTCCGGGCGAGGATGCGGTGACCGCGATCGTCGACCTGGCTTGCTACTGCAAGGCATACCAGTGCTTCCGCTCCGATGATCCGATGGAAGCCGCGAAGTTCGTCGCCTCGGACGCCGTCGCCGCGCTGTGGACCACGATGCTGCACCGCCACGGCCAGGCCGAGTTCGCGCAGCGGGCCATGCCGCAACTGGCCCGCTGGGAGTCCCGCTTCGGTTGGACGCTCCGGGGCTTTGGTCAAGTACCGGAACAGGAGACGCAGCTGGCCGTCGTCCTCGAACGGCTGCTCCCGGCTCCCGACGCATGGGTGGCATGCGCAGAGCAGTATGTGGACGCACTCGACTGCCTTGCTCAGACACAGCAGGGGGCGAGGGACCGTCGCGGCTTCGGCTACTCAGGCGCTGCGTACGAGCGTAGGCGCCGTGCCGAAGATCTGCTGGCCTGGCACGGCATGCTGCTGGAGCGGCTGCCGGACTACGACGCCGGTCATCTGCTCGACAAGATCGCCGTCCACCCGGCGTTGGACGGCGGTTACCAGCTGCTGTTCCGGGCCAGGCTCGCGCTCGCACGCGGCGACCTCGGGCAGGCGCGGGCTGTGGTGACGCAGGGGCTGAACGACCTCCCGGGCCTGGACACGCTCCACGAGCTGGCGGCCGAGATCGGTGCCGATGTGCCAGAGCGCGCGCGGGGCGTCCGTGAGCGCGTCCGCATCACCGTGTCCCGCTCCTGAAGCCCGCGTTCCGGGTGGGGTTTCCCGCGACGCCTCTACGAAATCTTGATACGGGGACGCTTCCGTGCCCGGACTATTCCGGGCCGCCTGCGCTGACTGTGCCGGCAATGGGTGAAATATGGCCAGTCGTGTGGGGCTCGGAAAGTCATCGCCGCAGGTCAAGCGGCGTACCGGTACTGGTTGATGGTGCCGCCGAGGATGCGGGTGCGCAGGAGTCTGTGGCCGTCGAGGTCGTGGACGGTGGCGGGCTGCCCGGAGGCGTGAGGGGGTCGTTGATCTCGGGCCAGGTGAGGTCGATGCGCGTTGTAGTGCCGTTCGATGTCGGCGAGGACTTGCCGGGCGTGGGCCTCGTTCATGAGCAGGACGTGGTCGAGGGCCTCGTGGCGGACGGTGCCGATCACCGCTCGCAGTGCGCTTTCATCCGTGGCGCCCGTGGCGCGCTGAGCAGGACGTCCATGTCCTCGGCTTCGAAGACGGCGTCGAAGGACGAGTCGTACTGGGCGTCGCGGTCGCGCAGCACGAAGCGCAGGGACTCCATGCGCGTGTCGAGTTGGTCGGCGAGATTGCGGGCCTGGTGCGTTACCCAGGCTCGAGTGGGGTGGGCGGTGACGCCGGTGAGGTGCAGTCTGCGGGTGCCGTGTTCCAGGAACGCCATGGCGTATAGGCGTTTTCCGAGCATGGTGTCCACGTGGAAGAAGTCGGCTGCGATGATCCCTTGGGCTTGAGCGGTCAGGAACTGGCGCCAGCTGGGGCCGGACCGGCGTGGAGCCGGGTCGATGCCCGCGGCGTTCAAGATCCCCCAGACCGTGGACGGTGCGATCGGATGCCCCAGCCGGGCAAGCTCGCCCTGGATCCTACGATGTCCCCACCGGGGATTCTCGCCGCCAAGCGCAGCACCAGCTTCCTGAGCGCGGCCGCAGTCGGGGGTCGGCCGGTGCGGTCGCGGCGGGCGGAGTAGTCCCACTCCTTGGCGATCAGCTTGCGGTGCCAGGCCGGCAGGGTGTCGGGGGTGACGGGGAAGTCGTCGGCCCAGCGGCGGCGCGGTATCAGCGAGGACAGCGCGGAGAGCCAGAACCGGTCGGCCCACTCGTAGTGGACCGGGACCTTGAGCTGACGGCGCAGGACTGAGTTCTCATGCCTCAGCACCAACAACTCGGCTTCCCTGGCGGCGTCTCGGCGCAGCAGGACAGCCGGTAGGTACAGCAGCGTGCGAGCAGCGCGGTACAACAGCGACACGATCATCGGGACAGCGTCTCAGCCACCACCGACAACCATGTACACCGCTGCTCACCTGCAGCGATGACTTTACGAGCCCACAGGGTTGAGACTTCGAACACCTCCCTCAACGGCACGGGGAGCCCTGTCTGTTGCGGACCCCGCCCTCACGCCGCTTTCGTCACCGATCGGTGGCCACGCTGAAAAGGCTCTGTGATCCGGCTGACGAATCACGAGACAGATTTCCAACTGCTCTCTTGGATGGTCTCGGTGGTGTCTGTGAAGGGTGGCGTTTCGTTCTTGGCCAGTGCAGCGGCGCCTCGTGCCGCTGCTGCCGCGCCCAGGTGTGATCCGACGATGTCGATTCCCCGGAGGAGCGGGAGCGTGGAGGCGCGGGCGGCGTTGCGCAGTGGGTCCCAGAATATGGAGCCGGAGGAGGCCATGCCTCCGGCAACCACGACGAGGGCCGGGTCGAGGACGCTGACCAGGCCGCCGATGGCCTCGCCGAGAGCATGAGCGGCGTTGGTGACCACTTGCCGGGCGATGGGGTCGCCTTTGGTGGCGAGAACGACAATCTCGGAGGTTTCGGGACCTCTGTCGAGCGTTCCCGTACTGGTGCCCGGCCCGGTGTGGGTTGCTTCGGCGTAGGCCCTTCGGATCGCGGTGCCGCTGGCGATGCTGTCCAAGTGGCCGACCGCGCCGCAACTGCAGGGCAGACCCGCTGCTGCTGACGAGGGCGCGTGGCCTATTTCTCCGCCGGATCCGTGTTGGCCGCGCACGATGTTGCCGTCGGTGATGACGGCGCCGCCGACGCCGGTGCCGACGGTGAGGAACAGCAGGTCGCGGTGGCCGCGGCCGGCGCCGAGGGCCAGTTCGCCGTAGGCGAGGACGTTGACGTCGTTGTCGACGACGACTGGCAGGTCGAGGCGCTCGGAGACGATCTGCCGCAAGGGGGTTCCGGTCCAGCCGGGCAGAGCCTGGGAGGCGACGGCGATGGAGCCCTCTGGGTGGCTGACAACGCCGTGTGTTCCGATGCCTGCCCCGGCAACCGTGCGACCGGCGGGCGCGAGTGCGCGGAGTTCGGACAGGGTGGCCACGAGCGCGTCGAGTACGGCGACGGGCCCGTCCTGGGCGGGGGTTGGCACCCGCCGGTGGGCGAGCATCTCCCCGGCGCCATCGGTGAGTACGGTGTCGATCTTCGTGCCGCCGATGTCCGCGCCAAGGTACAGCGACGCGCTCACAGGGTTGCTCCGATGCGCTCGCCCGCTGTCCGGGGCGGGAAGATGCGTGGCGTGAGGTCCGGGTCTGGCATGTCGTGGTCGAACGGATGGAGCGGTCGGGCGAGTTCATGGTGGCCCAGCCGTAGCAGGTCCTGGTCGACGCCTCCGGGGGTCAACGCGATGATCCAGCCGTGGGCGAGATCGCGGAGTTCGGGCTCCAGGTAGCCGATCTTGACGATCACGATGTCGCTTTGGTGCGGGTCGAGGCCGAGCCGGGTGAAGTCGGCGATGTGATGGAACGGTCTGCGCCGGCTGGTCAGGACCACGCTGACGGTACGCGCTGTGACAACGGCGGTGGGACCGCCTTCCGGATCGTCGACGAGGAGGTCGACCCGCCCGGTCAGACGTGCTGGTAGCCCGGTCGGGCCCTCGAGCCGGCCTCCGACCATGAGGTCCACCGTGCCGCCCACGCCTGCCTGCGTACACCGGGTGACCGCGTGGGGGTCGAGGATTCCGGCGTAGATCGTGGACAGTTCGCGTTCGGCGATCCGGTCGTCCGCCAGGAGCAGGGTGAGCAGGTCCGCGGTGTCGCCTCCGCCACCGGCCGTGGGGTTGTCGCCGGAGTCGCTGATGACGAAGGGCCGCCGGGTGCTTTCGACGGCGGCGGTGACCGCCTGCTGAGCAGTGCCGGTGGGTCCGACGAAGGTGAACTCGTCCCGAGCCTGCCAGTAGCGTTCGGCCAGTCGGTGCGCCTGGTCACGCAATACTGTCTCGTCGGTACCGGTGAGGACGACCGCCGCTGCGCTGCGGGGTTCGTCTGCCCAGGCGTAGCCGACCCACAGAGCCGCGTCCAGGACACCCGGGAGCGTTTCGATGTCGGCCAGACTGCCGTAGATCCCGCGGGCAGGCTGCTGCTGGGTGCTGGTCTTTTCTCCGGGGAGGAGGACGGGGACGCGGACCCAGGCCATGGACGGCCGGATACCCTGCCGCAGGCAGTGCACGAGGAGCCGGGCGGCGCGGGCGCGGGTGAGCCATTCGTCCTCGTGCGGGGCCAGACGGTGAGCGGTGAGCAGGTCGAGCTGGGCGACCAGGGCGGCGGTGACACTGCCGTGCAAGTCGGTCGGCGAGGCGATGAGGCAGTCGGGGCCGACGGCAGAGCGGACTGCGGCGGCGAGGTCGGCCTCGATGTCCTGGCGTCCGGCGACGTGCATGGCGCCGTGCAGGTCGAGTACCAGCCCGTCGAGCGGTCCGGCCTGCCTGAGCCGATTGGTCAGCTCGTCCTCGAGTCGCGCGTAGGTGGCTGGGTCGACCGAGCCGCCGGGCACCGCGCGGGCGTGCACCAGGGGTACCCACTCGACTTCCTCCGCCCAGTCCTCCCGGCCGGGGCGGGTGAAGTCGAACAGGTTCAGCAGTTCCGCACCGCGTCGGATGGTGAAGTCGTCGTAGCCGGTGGAGTGGGGGGTGAAGGTACTGCACTCGATGTGCACGCCGCCGATGCCTACGCGAAGACGCTTGCCGGTCCGGTCACCGGTTCCGCTCATCGGGTCGTCTCCTCTGTACTGGGGTGGGACAAGATCTGCTGCAGGGCGAGCAGGCCGGCGCCGATGACTCCGGCGTTGGGCCCCGTGGAGGCCGCCTCGATCTCCAACGACTGCGTCGCCAGCGGCAGGCAGCGTTCATAGATGACGCCTCGCAGTCCAGCCAACAGCGGGGGAGCGCCGGCGAGGGCTCCGCCGACGACGAGCAGGGAGGGGTTGAAGAAGTTCACAACGGTGGCCATGACCTCGCCAAGGCTGCGGCTGGCCTCCCGGACCATGCCGGTCGCCAACGGATGGCCCTCCTGGACGAGCCGGACGATGTCGGAGGGGTGGTGGACCTCCACGCCCCGGGCCTGCAGGGCCTGCGCGATGGCGGCGCCACTGGCAACCGTGTAGGTGCCGAGAACCACGTCCGTGCTCGTCACGCGGCATGTTGGTATTCGTGCAGGATGCCTCCGAGGCGGTCGCGTCTCCGGACGTTCAGGCGGGTCAGTTGGGCGGGGTCGGTGATCGGTTCGGGCAGCGGGCGCAGGGGTGCGGCGCCTGCGAGGGCGCGGTGGGGGCGGTGCTGGTTGAAGTACGTCTCGTACTCGCGCAGGGTGTGCACGAGGTGGGTCTGGTTCCAGATGAGGGTGCGGTCGAGGAGCTCGGATCTGCAGGAGCGGATCCAGCGCTCCAAGATTGCGTTCATGCGGGGCATCCTGACCCCGGTCCGCACGATCTCGATGCCTTCGGCCGCCAGGACAGCGTCGAAGCCAGCCGGGTAGCGGACGTCGCGGTCCCGGATCAGGTATTTGATCTTCGCTCTGCTGTCTTGGATGTCCATGGCGAGGTTCCTTGCGACCTGGGTGACCCACTCTGCGGTCGGATGTGCCGTGGTGCCGAGGATTCTCACGCGGCGGGTGGCGTGCTCGATCACCGCCAGCACGGTCAGGGTCGCGCCGGTGAGAGTCTTGGTCTCGAAGAAGTCGGCGGCCAGGATGGCTTCGGCCTGGGCGCGGAGGAAGGCGGCCCAGGTGGTGTGTTGTCGGTCGGGTGCGGGCGGGATGCCGTGTTCCTTGAGGATGCTCCACACGGTGGAGGCGGCCACTCTGATTCCGAGCGCGGCGAGTTCGCCGTGCACGCGCCGATAGCCCCACCCGGGGTTCTCTCGTACGAGTCGTAGGACCAGGGCGCGGATGGAGCGGATGGTGCGGGGCCGTCCCGGGCGCTTGGGGCGAGACACCCTGGCGTGTCGGCGGCGAAGGATGTTGCGGTGCCAGCGCAGCAGGATATCGGGGGAGACGATCAGGTGGAGCTGGCGGAGCTGTGCGCGGGGGAGGCGGTGCAGCAGTGCGGCGAGCAGTGCCCGGTCGGGCCAGGTCAGCTGTGGTCTTTCTATCTGGCGTTGCAGCACGCTGAGTTGGTGGCGCAGGGCGAGGTTCTCCAGAACCTTCGTCCGGTCACTCATCGGCAACAGCCGTATGAAGCTGAAGGCGGTCGACAGGGCAAGGTACGGCAGTCGCAACAGCACAGCCGACCATCCTCGCAGTCGGAGGAGGTCTGCCCAAGAGTGTCTTCTTCGCGGGGGAGGGTGTCCCGTCAGGGGTGGGCCGCTGACGCCGAATCAGAGCTGTGACCAGCGCCGATGCAATATTCGGCACGTACAAGGTCGAGCCGGATCGCTGCGGGGCAGGGTCGATACCGGCAGCGTGCAGAATCTCCCAGACTGTGGACGGGCGATGGAATAGCCGAGGCGGGCGAGTTCGCCCTGTATTCGGCGGTGACCCCAGCTGCTGTTCTCGCGGGCCAGGCGCAGGATGAGCTGCTTGACGGTCGAAGCGGTGGAGGGCCGACCGGGGCGGCGGTGCTGGGCGAACGTCCGTCTGCGCTTGATGAATTCTCGGTGCCGGCGCAGCAGTGTGGTCGGAGTGACCGCGAAGGCCTCCCGCCATCGTGCGCGGGGGATCAACCGTGACAGCGCGGCCAGCCAGATCCGGTCGGCCGGCTCGTACCGGACCCGCGCGATCTGACGGCGCAGCACCGCATTCTGATGCCGAAGTGCCAACACCTCCCCGTCCTTGGCCACTCGGCTGCGGAGCAAGGCGGCGGGCACCGCGACCAGGTTCCTGGCCAGCGCAGTGACGATCGACAGCACCATCGCAGGATCGTCCCAGATGTCGTGCGGGCCCTGCTCCTGGAAGAGGAGCGTGCAGGTCACGTCCCGAATCGTGTTTCCGAGCGGGACAGGCCGGCGGTGCCGAGACATGAGCGCGGGCGCCGCCGGTCGCCCCGCCCGCCCGGAGGAGCGAAGCGACGACGGGTGCTTGAATCCGGAGGTCAGGAGCCGGGCCTGGTAGTGCCGAGTTCCTCGATCCGTGAGATCAGGAATTCTCGCTCCACCTGGTTCTCACTGAACAGCAGCGCCTCCTCGTAGGACGACCGGGCCTCTTCCTCGCGTCCAAGCCGGCGCAGTAGATCCGCCCGGGCCGCACCCACATACCCGTACGACGCCAGCTGTGGCTCCAGCACCAAGGAGTCCAAGGCCGCCAATCCTGCCGCGGGGCCGTCTGCGAATCCGACCGCGACCGCCCGGTTCAGCGCGGCGATCGGGGAGGGCCAATGCCGGAGCAGCACATCGTAGAGGCCGAGGATCTCGCGCCAGTCTGTCGCCTCCCAGTTCGGTGCTTCGTCGTGGACGGCCGCGATCGCGGCCATCAGTGCGAAGCGGGTGGGTGGTCGGCGCCGCAGCGCCTCGCGCACCAGCGCGCGCCCCTTCGCGATGAGGGCCTGGTCCCACAGCGAGCGGTCCTGGTCGGCCAACAGCACCAGCCGGCCGTCCGGGCGGACCCGCACCGCTCGCCGCGCGTCGGTCAGCAGGATCAGAGCCAGCAGCCCTGCGACGCCCGCGTCTCCCGGAAGGAGCTTCCTGAGCATCCACGCCAGGTCGGTGGCGCGCGCAACGAGGTCGCCACGCACCAGCTCGCTGCCGCTGGGCGCCGTGTGCCCGGTGGTGAAGACCAGGTTCACGACGGTCAGCACGCTCTCGACCCGTGCGGGCAGATCCTCGGAGTCGGGAACCCGGTAGGGGATCCGTGCGGCGGTGATCTTCTTCTTCGCGCGGGTGATCCGGGCGGCCATCGTCGTTTCGCTGACCAGGAAGGCGCGGGCCACCTCGGCGGTCGTGAGTCCGCACAGCAGCCGCAGCGTCAGCGCGACCTGCGCCTCCGGTGCTAGCGCTGGGTGGCAGCACGTGAAGATCAGCCGAAGTCGTTCGTCGGTGATGTCCTCGCCGTCGCCGGGCCCGGGCCTTGCTTCTTCGTCCGCCAGCAGCGGCGTCACACGCCGCAGGGTCGCTTCGCGGCGGATCACGTCAGTCGCCCGGTTGCGGGCCGCCGTGGTCAGCCATGCACCCGGCCGTGCGGGGATCCCGCTGTCGGCCCACGCGGTCAATGCGCGTGTGTAGGCATCCTGCACGCACTCCTCGGCGAGGTCGATGTCGCGTGCGACGCGCACCGTCGCGGCGAGGACGAAACCCCACTCGCGGCGGTGCGCGTCGGCGATCGCCTCACGGATCCGCTCCGCGGCGACAGGCACGGTGCTCCTAGTTGAACGTCATGATCGGCCGCACCTCGACGCAGCCGAATTTCGCAGGCACCTGCTTGGCGATTGCCAGCGCGGCGTCCAGGTCGGCGGCCTCGATGAGGTAGTAGCCGCCGAGCGCCTCCTTCGTCTCGGCGTACGGGCCGTCCGTGACGATGTGGCCGCCTTTGCCGTCGGTACGCAGCACCGTGGCGGTCGTGGTCGGCTGGAGGGCCTGACCGCCCACGAGGGCGTCCTTGTTGTCCGCACCAAACTTGTTGTGAGCGTCCATGACCTCCTGGAAGACCTCAGGGGTCGCGTTCGCGTACTGGGCCTCGTCCTCGTAGATGAGCACCAGGTACTGAGACATGACGACGATTCCTCTCGTAGGTGGGCTCCCGATGAGCCTCTCATCACTCCGACGAACGGCGCACAAGCCGGATCGACACCGTGCTGGTGACTTTTGCTCTCCTTTTGAGGACGTCCGCTGTGGGACGGGGAGGCTCTGGGCAGAGCGTCAGCGGCGGTACCGATCATCACGACCTGGGAGACAACCCGGCGGTTGACCCGGCTCGATATTGCCGGTCTGGGCTGTCCCGCGTGAAAACCCTGGTTCGGGCTGCTGATCAGGCCGTTTGTCTGCCTGTCGTCAGGCTGCTTGCTGGTACTCGTTGATGAGGCCGCCGAGTAGTTGAGTGCGGCGGACGCGGCCTCCGATGGGGATGACGGGTGCCGTCTGGCCGGTCTCCGAGGCTTGGGGAGATCGTTGGTGGAGGGATTGGTGGGGGCGGTGCCGGTTGTAGTGGTGGGTGTAGGTGTTTAGGACGGTGCGCAGGTGCCGTTCGTTCATGATGAGCAGGCGGTCGGTGCACTCGCGGCGGACGGTGCCGACCCAGCGTTCCGCGAAGGCGTTTGCCTTCGGCGATCTCGGCGGGGAAAGTAGCACCTGCACGCCCGCGTCGGCGAGCACGGCGTCGAAGGCACCAGAGAACTTCCCGTCCCGGTCGCGCAGTAAGAACCGGAACCGGTCCACCCGATCTTCGAGGTCCATCATCAAGTTCCTAACCTGCTGGGTCACCCAGTCCCGGTTCGGGTGCGCGCTGATGCCGAGGACGTGCACTCGGCGCGTTGCGACCTCCATGACGAACAGCACGTACAGCCGCCGGCAGAGGGCGGTATCCACATGGAAGAAGTCGCAGGCCAGCAGTCCCGAAGCCTGGGCGTGTAGGAAGGAGGCCCAGGCGTCGTGAGCCCGCTGGGGCGCGGGCGGAATGTTGCCCTGCCGCAGTACTGACCGGACGGTGGCGGCGCAGACCGTGATGCCCAACCGGGACAGCTCTCCCTGCACTCTGCGGTGTCCCCACAACGGGTTCTCCCGCGCGAGACGCAGGATCAGCTCCCGCGCCTCCACCGATATCGGCGGCCGACCCGGCCGCTTGTGAGGATAGGTCCACCTGCCGGCGATCAGCTCCCGGTGCCAGCGCAGCAGCGTCGCGGGGGTAACGAAGAAGCTGCTCCAGCTCTGCCTGGGCAGCAGACGCGACAGGGCCGCCGGCAGGACCCGATCGGCCGGTTCCAACTTGGGTTGGCCGACTCGGCGTTGGAGCACTGCGAGCTGGTGCCGAAGGACCAGCAGTTCAACATCTTTTGCCGCATTGCCCAGGAACCTGAGGCCTGCCAGCTCCAGAGACCTGCGCGTCAGCAGGTAGATCCATGACCACCGCATGGATCTCGATCATGCCCCGGTCCACCACCGTCCCGCAGCGAAACGCCCTGATCAGGGGCCCGAACCCGGGTTCTTGGCACCCTACAGGGGTTGTGGATCCGTGGGTGGACCTTCCCGGGCTTGGCGAGGGGGCAACAGATCGGCCGCGTGGTGGATGTCACATAACACGAAGGAGGCGGTCGGGTGGATCAAGGCCGCCCGCGCGCCGGTCGTCGGGTCGGGTTCGGCACCGGCGTGGATCTGCTTGGTCTCGACCGATCACGCTGAGCCTGCCGAACACAGCAGAGGTCGGCCGTCGACGCCGGACAGCGCGGCCGCGACGGCGAAGAACGAGCGGAAGGCGCGGGAAAGCGGGAGGATCAACCGCCGGCAACCGCGGCAGGACGCCGGAGGCGAGGCGTCAGCGCGGAGCCGGTCCTGACCGTCCCCTCCAGAAGGCCGTCTCAACATGTGTACGCCCTATTTGACATTAGGTTCCCTTATGGAAGATAAAGAACATGCTTGGGCCATGTTTTCGCGCAGCGTGACGATCGCGGCGTGAGGCCGCCGATCCCTCTACGCGAATGAGTCCGACCGTGTCCCACCTCACCAGCGACGGCCCCCTCGGCCGCTGGCACGCGTGGCGTGCCGAGCGTCATCGCGCCCTCACCTCGCCGACCGGGAACCTCGCCCTGGCTGAGACCCGCTGGCTCCCGGCCGGTGAGCGCCCGGACTCCGAGAAGGCCCGCGTCGGTCAACCGGACACTGTGACGGTCACCACGCTTCAGCGGACCGACCTCGTCACCGGGGAGCCCGAGCACGGCCTGCGCTTGTGGGACGCCGATTCACCCGCCATCCACCGTTTCGATCGGGTCGACACGTTCCCCTACGACCCGGACTGGGTCCTCCCCGCCACGTACATCCCCGTGCCCGGTGCCCGCCGGGTTGCCTTCGAGCATCTGCGGGACAACGGCGGCACCCGAGAGCTTGTCGTCCCCGGCGACATCACCCTCAGCGTCGACGGCCGCGACTACACCCTCAGCGCCTTCGACGACGACGGCACCCTCCTGCTCGTCTTCGGTGACCCCACCAACGGCGTCACCACCTACGGGGCCGGCCGTTTCCTCTTCGTGCAGCGCACGCAGGACGAGCACCGTGTCCTGCTCGACTTCAACCGCGCCTTCGTGCCGCCCTGCGGTTTCTCCGATCAGTACAACTGTCCGATGCCGCCGCGGCAGAACCGCTTCCACCTGCCCATCGAGGCCGGCGAGAAGCTTCCCGTCTTCCGCGACGGCTTCCCCGCGCAGCACTGACCGCCGACAGCCTCCCCGCACCGCAGCACGAAAGCGCCCTTCACCATGAGCCTCAAGAAGACCTCCCTGTACGGAGCCGCGACCGCGGCCACCCTTGCTCTGACATTGACCGCCTGCGGCGGCTCCGGCGCGGGTGGCAGCGCCGGGGGCGGCTCCGATGACAAGAACGCCACCGTCAACATCGGCTCGCTGTACGAGCCGCAGAACCTCGACAACACCGCTGGCGGCGGCCAAGGCGTGACCGAGGCCCTCAACGGCAACGTCTATGAAGGGCTGTTCAAGCTCACCGACGACGGCAAGGTGGAGAAGCTGCTGGCCAAGGACTACAAGGTCAGCGGGGACGGTCTCACCTACACCTTTACCCTGCGCGACGGCGTGAAGTTCCACAGCGGCAAGGAGCTCACCAGCCAAGACGTCAAATACAGCCTGCAGAAGGTCATCGCGGACGACTCCCAGTCGGCTCGCAAGAGCAACCTCGAGGTCATCAAGGACATCGCCACGCCTGACACGCGGACCGTCAAGGTCACGCTGTCGCAGAAGTCGATCTCTTTCGTCTACAACCTCTCCTACGTCTGGATCATCGACTCACAGGCCAAGAACCTGAAGACGACCGAAGACGGCACCGGCCCGTACAAGCTGGGCGAGTGGACCCGCGGTTCCGCGTTGAGCCTGGACCGGTTCGCGGGTTATTGGGGCAACGCCGCCAGGAACAAGAAGGTCGTCTTCCACTACTACAAGGACGCCACGGCCCTCAACAACGCTCTGCTGACCAACGCCGTCGACGTGGTCACCAGCGAGCAGTCGCCCGACGCCCTGGACCAGTTCAAGAGCAATCAGAACTACAAGGTCAACGACGGCAACTCCACCACCAAGCTTCTGCTCGCCTTCAACGACAAAGCCAAGCCCTTCACGGACGTCAAGGTGCGCCAGGCCGTGTCCGCCGCCATCGACGACAAGAAACTGCTGGAATCGATCTGGGGTGGCTACGGCCAACTCATCGGCTCGATGGTGCCGCCCACCGACCCCTGGTACGAGGACCTCACCAAGGTCAACGCCTATGACCCGGCGCGTGCCAAGAAGCTGCTCGCCGAGGCCGGGTACGCCAAGGGCTTCGCCTTCTCCCTCGACACCCCGAACTACGACCCGCACCCCACGGCCGCCACCTTCATCAAGTCTCAACTGGCCAAGGTCGGCATCACCGTCACGATTAACACGATCACGCCCGACGAGTGGTACACGAAGGTCTACAAGAACCACGACTTCACGGCCACGCTCCAGGAGCACGTCAACGATCGCGATCTCGTCTGGTACGGGAACCCCGACTTCTACTGGGGCTACGACAACAAGCAGGTCACACAGTGGGTCCAACAGGCCGAGGGGGCATCCACCACGGCCGAGCAGACCGCGCTGCTGAAGAAGGTCAACGAGAAGACCGCCGAGGACGCGGCCAGCGACTGGTTGTACCTGTACCCGCAGATCGTGGTCGCCAGCAGCAAGCTGTCGGGCTACCCCCTCAACGGCCTCAACTCCCAGTTCTACGCCTACGACATTGAGAAGAAGGGATGATGGCGCGTTACCTTCTGCGCCGGCTCGTTTTCCTGGTGGTGTCGTTGGCCCTCGCGAGCGTGGTGCTGTTCGTGCTGCTGCGCATGCTGCCCGGCGACCCGGCCAACGCACTCACGGCGGTGGGCGCGAGTCCCGAACAGATTGCCGCGGCACGGCACTCCATAGGGTCCGACAAGCCGCTGCCCGAGCAGTTCACCCACTGGCTCGGGCAGCTGGCGAGCGGCGACCTCGGCACCTCCTTCGTCAGCTCGCTGCCGGTCGGACCCGAGGTCGCCTCTCGGCTGAACATCACCATCCCGCTCACCCTCGCCGCCTTCGTCCTCGCTGTCCTCATCGCCGTGCCCGCCGGATTCATCGCCGCGCACAAGCGGCGCACCTGGTACGGCGCCCTGCTCAGCGGCGTGTCCCAGCTCGGCATCGCCGTCCCGGTGTTCTGGCTCGGCATGATTTTTATCGCCGTGTTCGCGCTGAACGCGGGCTGGCTTCCGGCGGGCGGGTTCCCGCAGGACGGCTGGTCCGAGCCCGCGGACGCGATCCGCTCCCTCGTTCTCCCGGTCGTCACCATCGCCCTGGTGATGAGCGCGTCCCTGATCCGCTACGTCCGCTCAGCGACCCTCGACGTTCTGGACAGCGACTATCTGCGCACCGCCCGTGCCCTGGGATCGTCGTTCGGACGCGCGATGTGGCGGCACGGTCTTCGCAACGCCTCCGTGCCGGTGATCTCCGTCCTCGGTATCGAGCTCGCCTCGACCCTGCTCGGCGCGGTCGTCGTGGAGTCGGTGTACGCCCTGCCGGGTCTCGGTTCGATGCTCGCCACCGGCATCGCCCAGCACGACTACCCGGTCATCCAGGGCGTGCTGTTCGTCTCCACCCTCGGTGTGCTGCTCATCGGCTTCGCCGCGGACCTGCTCCAGCGGATCATCGACCCGCGGCTGCGCGGACGGCTCTCGGGAGGTGCCCGGTGATTCCGGCCGACGCACTCGAAGCGGCGCGGCCTGCGGGGACACCACAGGGCGGGCGCCGCTCCCGCGTCTCCGCCACGCTGGTCGTCGGCTCCGTCCTCGCCGGCCTCATCGCGCTGCTCGCCGTGGTCTCCCTGTTCTGGCTGCCCTATCCCGCCGACGACACCTCCGGCGGACGGCTGACGGGACCGGGCGGGGGACATCTGCTGGGTACCGACAAACTCGGCCGTGACCTGTTCACCCAGGTGATGACCGGCTCCCGGATCGCCGTCGAGGCGGGCCTGGGGTCCGTGCTCATCGCCGCCACCATCGGCATCGTGCTCGGCGTGCTCGCCGCGTTCGCGCAGGGCTGGCTCGACGACACGCTCTCCGCGTTCCTCGACATCCTGATCGCGTTCCCGACGCTGCTGCTCGCGATGCTCATCGTCGCCGCGCGTTCGGCGACCCTGGGATCCGCCGTCCTCGCCATCGGTCTGGCGCAGAGCGCCGTCGTCGCCCGCCTGGCACGCATCCTGGTCAAGCGCGTCCTGACGCAGGACTACATCACTGCCGCTCGCACCTCCGGCACGTCCTGGTCGCGCATCGTGCTCGGACACGTCCTGCCCAACATCTGGCCCACCCTCGTGGTCAACCTGGCCCTGCAGTTCGGGCTCGCCGTGCTGGCCGAGGCGGGCCTGTCGTACCTGGGGCTGGGCGCCCCACCGCCCAACGCCTCATGGGGTCGCATGCTCCAGGAGGCCCAGGCCACCTTCACAACTGCCCCCGCCGGCGCCCTCGCCCCCGGCATCCTGCTCGTCCTGCTCGTGGTCGGCGTCAATCTCATCGCCGACGGTCTGCGGGAAACCCTCGATCCGGCGACCGGTCGGAGGCGCTCATGACCTTCCTGGACGTACGCGGGCTGACCGTCCGGACCGCCGAGGGCAGAGTCCTGGTCGACGACCTGTCCTGCACCGTGGCCGGTGGTGAACGGCTCGGCCTCATCGGCGAGTCCGGGTCCGGCAAGTCGCTCACCACGCTGGCGGTCCTCGGCCTGCTGCCCAGTGGCATGACCGCCACCGGCAGCGTCGAACTCGCCGGCACCCAGATCGTCGGCGCGACCGAAAGGGCGCTCACTTCGGTGCGCGGCCGGGACGCCGCCGTCGTGTTCCAGGAGCCTCTCACCGCGCTCGACCCGTTGATGCGCGTGGGACGGCAGATCGCCGAGCCCCTCGCCAGACGCAGGGGCCTCAGGGGCGCCGCGCTGCGCGACGCCGTCGGCGACATGCTGGCACAGGTACGGCTGCCGGAACCCGAACGTGTCGCCCGCGCCTTTCCGCACGAGATCTCGGGCGGACAGAGGCAGCGCGTCGCCCTGGCGATGGCCTTGGCCTGTGACCCAGGACTTCTGATCGCGGACGAGCCGACTACCGCGCTGGACGTGTCGGTGCAGGCGGAGATGCTGGATCTCCTCGACACCCTCGTGCGGGAACGGGGAATGGCGGTGATCTTCGTCAGTCACGACCTGGCCGTCGTGGCCCGGGTGACCGACCGGGCTCTGGTGATGAAGGACGGCCGGGCGGTCGAGACGGGAACCGTCCACGACCTCGTCCGCTCTCCGCGCGCGGAGTACACCAAATCGCTCGTGGCCAGCGCCCGGACGCTGGAGGCCGCTCTGGATCTGAGGAGCCCGCGGTGACGCCCGTACTGGAACTGACAGACGTGGCGCTGCGCCACCGGGGGAGCGCGGTCGACGCGGTGCAGGACATCTCGCTGGCCGTCGAAGCGGGGCGCAGCCTTGCCCTCGTCGGCGAGTCGGGGGCGGGCAAGACGACGCTCCTGCGCCTGCTGCTGGGGCTGGCCCGGCCCACCGCCGGGACTGTCCGCTTCGACGGTGCCGACCTGTCCCTGCGCGACCGGGAGCAGATGCGCCGGTTCCGGCGCAGCGTGCAGTGTGTGTTCCAGGACCCGTACTCCTCGCTCGACCCGCGTCGTCGCGTGGGTGCCGTCGTGGCGGAGCCGTTGCGCTCCCTCGGTATCGACACACGGTCCTCCGCCGTGCCGAAGGTGGCGACGGCCCTGGAACGGGTCGGGCTCCCGGCCGACGCGATGGACCGCTACCCGCACGAGTTCTCCGGAGGGCAGCGTCAGCGGATCGCCATCGCCCGCGCCACGGTGTGCCATCCACGAGTGCTGCTGGCCGATGAGCCCGTCAGCGCACTCGACGTCACCACCCGGGTCAAGGTCGTCGACCTGCTCGCGGAACTCAAGCAGGAACAGGGGCTGACACTTGTGATGGTCTCCCACGACCTGTCGGTCGTGGCGTCCCTGTGCGAGCGGACCGCCGTACTGGAGCACGGCCACGTCGTGGAGCAGGGCGACACGGCTCAGGTGCTGGGCCACCCGGCGCACCCCTACACCCGCCGCCTGATCGACAGCGTGCCGCGACTGCCCGCCTGAACCCGGGCCCGAGCGACGCCACGCGGACAAGGCTCGGCCGAAGCGCTCGGGCTGACCCGCGGACCATCCACTTGATCAGGGCCTTGGTGTTTGCGCCTGGCACGCGAAAATCCCACGTGGGGGTGCCGGAGGGGGCACGGCGAGCTGCGCGTTCCGGGGATCAAGGTGGCTGCTTCCACGGTCTGGGAGATCTTGAAGGATGACGGCATCGACCCGGAGCCCGCTCAACCCGCCAGGTCAGGCTGAATCGCCGAGAGCCCGCCTGGCTTCAGTCCACAGTCGCTCGAACTCCTCCTCGGAGATCTCGGCTGCCTCGGGCTGGTCCTGCCAGCCGTCCATGAGGCCTTCGGCGAGAACGCCGTACTGCCGTTCATAGCGGAACATCGCCGCGAGATCGGCATGATCACGCAGGTGCAGCACCTCTTCCAGAGAGGCCGCCGTCACTGGTCGCGAGTCCTTCCCTCGCACCTCAACCTGTCGCGCTGCCCAGCCCTCGTCGGCGGCTTCGAAATACAGCCACAGGTCTTCGTCCTCGTAGTAGGTGCGAAACCAGGTCGTCATGCCGCCATCCTGGCCCACGACCTTGACCAAACACATAGGGGCACCCCCCCGTGATAGGCCTGCTTCTGCTCGCAAGGGCGGAGGCAGGCCTGTTTCCCCCGTGACAGGCCCGCCTCGGCTCGCAAGGACCGGCCTGGGCGCCCAACACGTGGCAGGGCGCCCAGGCCACTTCGGTGGGCTGGGTGACAAGGGCCGCTCTTCAACCTTGCGGTAGCGTCGCCGGGTCATCGGGCGTGCGGAGGCTTGCCGCCGGCGGCGTGCCTGGGCTGGTTCACCGGTGGGCCGGGTGAGATCGGTCGGCTGTGGGGGCCCCGAGCCGGGCAGTGGGCCGGGCCGCGGCTCGATCGCGGCGATGATGCTTGGCCGTTGTCATGGGTGGCTCGCCAGGTCGTGGCCGGTGACGGCGCGGGCGTAGGCCCGCAGGGCGGTGACGACTTCGGTGCGGGTGCGGCGGCCGGCAAGGATCTCCATCTGGTAGCCGTCCTCCATGGCGACGAAGCTCGCCGCGAGGAGGCGGGGCGGGTCCACCAGGGCGAAGTGCCCCTGGGCCTGTCCCAGCGTTAGCACGCCGTAGTAGACCGCGATCTGGCGCTCGGTCAGTGAACTGTCGAGGGCGGCTGCTTTCGCGTCGCGCAGGCAGCGCGGCCAGTACTCGAAGAGCAGCCGCGTCAGCGTGTCGTCCGGCCCGGTGGCCGGGCCGTGGTCGATGCAGGCGCGGAGCCGGTCGCGGGCGTCGGTGAAGCGTTCGGCCGCCTGCTCCCGTTGCTGGCTGTAGCGCTCGATGGCCTGCCGGTAGGTGTCGTAGACGAGCGCGTCGAGGTCGCCGTAGTAGAGCACGGCTGCGGGGGTCACCCCGGCTTCCTCGGCGATGTCGCGCAGGCGCAGCCCCTCCAGGCCGCGCACCAGCAGCGCCCGCTGCACGGCCGCGCTCAGCTCTGCCCGGCGGGCTTCCTTACCCTTCTTCCCTGCGGCCATGACCTCCCTTTCTTTCATCTCACGTTCAATCGTATCGATCCATCCATTGACGAGCTGGCCGGTTAGTTCTTAAATCCGCGTTTAACAACTGTCGGCCCGTCCCCCGGGAGCCCTCGTGACAATCAACCCCACCGACGTCGAGGCCAGACCCTCCCTCCGGGGCAAGGGCCTGGCGTCCGATTCGATCGGCCTGCTGTCGATGGTCTCCCTCGGCCTCGCCTCGGTCGCCCCGGCCTACAGCATCACCGTCACCCTCGGTCTCGTAGTCCTCTCCGTCGGCCACCTGGCACCGGCCGCACTGCTGATCGGCTTCGTGCCGATCCTCTGCACCGCCTACGCCTTCCGCGAGCTCAACCGGGTGATGCCGGACTGCGGCACCAACTTCGTCTGGATCACCAGATCCTTCGGCCCCTGGCTCGGCTGGATCTTCGGCAACTGGATCCCGCAGATCGCCACGGTCATCGCGATGACCGCCCTGGCCCAGGTCGGCGCGATCAACCTGCTCTCCCTCCTCGGTCTGAGCGGCCTGGCCGGTCAGACCCTGCCTGTCACCTGCCTCGGAGCCGCGCTCATCGCGCTGGTCACCGCCGTCGGTTACCGGGGCGTCCAGCTCTCCGCCGCCGTGCAGACCGCCATGGTCGCCCTGCAACTGACAGCCCTGATCGGGTTCGGCGTCGCAGCCATCGCCCGGCACGGCGCCAGCGCTCCCAGCCCCGCCTGGCTGAACCCCTTCGGCTTCCATGGCAGCGGGCCGTTCGCCGAGTCCGTGCTGCTCTGCCTGTTCATCTACTGGGGGTGGGACGCCGCGCTGACCGTCAACGAAGAGTCCCGCGACCGCACCCACGCGCCGGGACGGGCCGCCGTCATCTCCACCCTCGTCCTGCTCAGCACATACCTCTTCACGGCGGTCGCCGCGCTCAGCTTCGCTGGGACCGGAGCCAGGGGCCTCGGGCTCGGCAACCCGCACAACGCCGCGGACGTGCTGGCCACCCTCGCGCCCGCGGCCCTCGGCGGGCCGCTGGCCAAGGTAGTGCAGCTCGCCGTCACCCTGTCAGCCGTCGCCGCCCTGCTCACCTGCATCGTGTCCACCGCGCGCCCCAACGTCTCAGTGGCCGTGCACGGTGCGCTGCCCAAGACCTTCGCCCGGGTGCACCCGCGCTTCCACACCCCCACCGTCGCCACCGTTTTCACCGGCGTGCTGTCGGTCGCATTGCTGGCGGGGCTGAGCTACGCGGCGCCGTCCTTCCTCAGCGACGCAGTGCTCTCCATCGGCCTGCTCGTCTGCGCCTACTACGGCGCCACCGCCTTCGCCTGCGTCTGGCACTTCCGCAGCCAACTGCGCACCTCGACACGGGCCTTGGTGTTCCAGGGCGTGCTCCCGTTCGCGGGCGGCCTGATGATGCTCGCCGCTTTCGCCCGCAGCGCCGTGGACATGATCCAGCCCGGCTACGGCAGCACCTCGATCGACGGCGTCGGCGGCGTGTTCCTGCTCGGCGTCGGCTCGATCGTCCTCGGTCTGCTGGTCACCACCGTGATCCGGCTCCGCTTCCCGGACTTCTTCCGCCACGGACGCCGTACCGTCACTGACATCCTCGTCACGGAGGACTGAACCACCATGCGCACACTCGCCATCGCCGCCGTCCAGACTCGACCAGTCGCCCACGACCCCGAGGCGACCCATCACCGCTTCCGGGAGCAGGTCCTCGCCGTGCGCGACCTCTTCCCACACGTCCAACTCGTCGTCGTACCCGAGCTCCTGCTCGCCGCCGAGCCACCGCTGCTGGAGAGCAGGGACGGCTGGATGCAGGAGGTCGCCGTGCCAGTACCCGGGCCGCTCACCGACCGCTTGTGCGCCCTGGCCCGGGAAACCGGGCTGTGGCTGGTGCCCGGCTCGGTCTTCGAACGCGCCGAGGACGGGAAGATTTACAACACAGCCCTCGCCATATCCCCCGAGGAGGGCATCGTCGCCCGCTACCGCAAGATCTTCCCCTGGCAGCCCTACGAACAGGCCGCTCCCGGAAACGAGTTCACCGTCTTCGACATCCCCGGCGCCGGGCGCGTCGGCCTCGCCATCTGCTACGACGGCTCTTTCCCGGAGACCATGCGCCAACTCGCCTGGCTGGGCGCGGAAGTGGTAATCCAGCCGACCTTGACCACCACCCGAGACCGAGAGATGGAGCTGGTCTGCGCACGCGCCAACGCTTGGACCAACCAGCTCTACGTCGTCAACGTCAACGCCGCCGACCCGGCCGGCGTCGGCACCAGTGCAATCGTCGACCCCGAGGGCATCCTCCGGCAGCAGGCGGGCCCCGGCGAGGAGATCCTCATCGACGTCCTCGACCTGGACACCGTCACGCGCGTCCGCGCGTTCGGCTCCGCCGGGATCAACCGGCCCTGGGCCCAGCTCGCCCGCTACGGCGCCAGGATCGAGCTACCGATGTACGGCGGCACATTCCACACACCGCACTGGCTGAACGACGAAACCTCACAGTAGCCGCAGACGCGCCAAGCCGACACTACCCACCGTCAGTACCCGGCGACCGCCAGGTCGCCGGGTACTCGCACGTGCTTCCCGATCCCCACCCTCCCCACACCGTTGACCAGCTCAGTCAAGTGGACCGAGAGCACGGCCGGGGAACTTCGCGGATTAGCATCACCCGCACGTAACGCTGCGCCCTGCCCCAAGCTCCTCGCCCAGGGCATGACCCAGCCCACCCCGAACCCGACGCGGACACCAAGGAAAACGAGCTGGTCGGGCAGTTCAACAACAGAATTCCTCGCCTCCGACAACACCCACCTCACGCGGGCCACGCCTTGATCACAACCAAATACGCGCGCTAGTTCCGTACTACTAATTCCGTTCCGTCTTGACGGTCCGCCAGGTCGAGGAGGACGTTTTCGATGCCACGGCCGCAGCTCCGCCCCAGGCGGGTCTATGGCCCTGCGCTGCCGCTTCACCGCCGGAGGCACGACCATGGCACGGATCCGTCTGACATTCGAATCCCTGACACTGTTCCAGGACGAAGAGGCCGGCGACACCCACATGGCGGTGTACGCCACGGTCATGGACACGGCTGGCAATCAACTGGCCGCGTTCCGCTGGAACAACCAGTCCCAGAAGGTCGACGAGGTCCGCAGTTACAGCCTGCAGGTCGACACGACGAATTCACCGGTGGTCGATTTCGAACTGGACTCCGTCGCCAGGATCACCGTCAACGCCTATACAGACGACGACAAACCGTGGCCTGACGCAGGCGGACACGAGAACTTCCTCGGCGCCGCGGATGCGCTGATCGACCCGCGCGATCCCAGCACGCTGGGACGTCTCCTGCTGGGCCCGACCACCACCGACCAGGGCAACACCGGCTACGACATGACGGTGCAGGCCCGCGTGGTGGAACCGTCACAACGCGCCCAGATACGCCTGACCTTCAAGGACCTGCTTCTACTGGAGGACGAGGAGGTTGGTGACACGCATGTGGCCGTCTACATCTACGCCTTCGCCCCGGCGCAGGGCGGGGTGGAGGCCATCGACCAGGAGTTGCTGCGCTGGAACAACGACGGAGCCAAGGTCGACGAGGTGCACAGCTATCCGATGAGCAAGGCTACCGTCACCCCGGTCGTGGACCTGACCGTGGGTGGGCCGACCCAGATCGCCGTGCTGGGCTACGCCGACGACGACCATGACTGGCCCGACAACGCCACCCACGAGAACCTGCTCGGCGGCGCCGTGGCGGTCATTGACCCCGCCGATCCTCTCACCCTCGGCAACCGGCAGTTGGGCCCCACGGAGACCGACAACGGCAACGCCGGCTTCCTGGTCACCATGACCAGCGAGGTCCTGCCGCCCGACGCCACCCCGGACCTGGAGATCACCGGTCTGGAAGTCACCCAGGCCATCCAGCACTTCCACTCCACGCTTGGCGACGACAACTCCCTGCCCCTGGTCGCGGGCAAAGCGACCCTCGTGCGGGCCTACCTCGACTCCGGAATCGACCCCAGCGAGGGCGGCGGCACCGTCGACGGGGTTACCGGCACCCTGACCGTCAACGGCGACGCCTTCAGCACCGGCCCCACCGACCCCATGACGGCCCGCCCGATCGCCCAGGTCGACCGCGGCAACATGCCTGACCAGCGGCGCCCCGCGCGTTCAGCGCCGACCATGCGCGATGTGGCCGCCATGGCCCACGTCAGTGCCATGACGGTATCGCGGGTCCTGCACAACGACCCGCGTATCACCGAGATGACCAAGCAACGCGTACTGAACGCGATCGAAGAACTCGGATACCGACGCGACGAAACCGCCCGCAACCTGCGCCTGGGCCGCAGTGCCGGGCTGATCGGCCTCGTCGTCCCCAACCTCGCCAACCCCTTCTACTCCCAATTCGCCCTCGGTGCGGGGGAGACCGCAGAGAAATTCGGCATCAACCTCGTCCTGGCCAACACCGCAGAAGACCCACGGCGCGAGATCCGTCTCGTCGATGACCTGATCAGCCGCCGAGTCGACGGGCTGATCGTGGTACCGGCCGACAATGACCACCGACACCTCGATCCGGTAAAGCTCCATCATCTTCCGCTGGTGCTCGCTGCCCGTCCACCCGTCGGCGTGGAAGCGGACTGCGTGCTGGTCGATGACTTCGGCGGCACCCGAGAGGCGATTCGCCTGCTCATCGCACGGGGCCACACCAAAATCGGATTCCTCGGCCTGCCGCCATCGGCATATACCGGAGCCGAGCGACTGCGCGGATTCCGCGCCGCGATGGACGAGGCGGGCCTGCCCGTCGACGAGCAGTACGTCCACTACCACCAACGAGACATCGCCACCGCAGAGCAAGCGACGAGGGCCCTGCTGGCGCTCCCCGATCCACCGACCGCGTTGTTCTCGGCCAATAGCCGTAACACCATCGGGACCATCCGCGCCGTCAACAACACAGGCGCTTCGACCGTCCTGGCAGGCTTCGACGACTTCGAACTTGCCGACATGCTCGGCCTACCGCTGATCGTGGTCGCCTACGACCCCGGAGACGTCGGACAACGTGCCGCCAACCTGCTCATCGATCGACTCAACGAAGACGACAACCCGTCGCCACCCAGACGAGGCGTGGTACCGACCTCGGTTGTCGAATACGGCGACCAATGACCCTGCGCTTGCCGAACACCTCGTCTGCCCTGGTCATGCGGCATGTCGGTACTCGTGGAGGAGGCCGTCATGCTCGCTGACCGGGATGGGTGTGTCTCAAAGATCGTGTAAGTCCGTGACGTGACAGTGTGGCGAGGGATCGCTGCAGGCCCCTGGCCTCCGGATCGGACGGACATGAGTGACGCCGAGAACCCGGCTGTCGAGCCGGTCGACAACGAGCTGGTGGATGAGGTCGTCGAGCGGTTGATGGACCGTGCCGATGTCTCCGGGGTGGCCTGCTGGGCGAGCGGGCTGCTGACCGAGGTGACCCGGGCCCTGCTGGAGCGGGCCCTGGCAGCCGAGATGAGCGGGCACCTGGGCTACGAGAAGAATGATCCGGCCGGCCAGGGATCGGGCAACAGCCGTAACGGAACCTCGCCCACGACGGTGCTGACCGATGCCGGTGCGGTGCAGGCCGGCCTACGTGGCCGTGGGGGTCGACATGGACGACTGCAAGGACGTGTTCCAGTTTGTCGAGCCGGGCATGGAAGATGTCCGACTCATCCCGTCGACCTTCTGCGTCAAGTACTGGGTAGCGGGACAGGAGACAGAACAGGCTGTCTGGTTGGCCCGTGCGAGGTGTACGGGCCCGATTTCGGAAGTTCAACCGAGGTTGTGGCGTAGTAGTGGCGTGCGCGGCCAGCAGTCTCAGATGTGGAGCTTCCCTTGTGCCACCACAACCGTATCGTTAGCCGTCAACTCGCCCCTCGGACACTCGCTACAGCGATACGCAGATGAGGGTCTCGACCTGACGGTCGCGGCCCTACCTGTATGTTTGTAACTGATCGTGACCCCGAGGGCCTCGTAGAGCGGGCCCTTCTTCTTCGCGTTGACGGCGTGGACGCCTTGCGCGATGTCCCCGAGCCTCTCAGTGATCTCCCGGATCTGGCCGACGGTGAGCGGCGTTTCCTTCTTTCGAGTGGTGGCGGGTGGCGTTTCGCGCTCTTTGCGCGCCGTCTCCTTGTTCGCCTGTGGTAGCCGCTCTGATGCCTGGGGCTGCCGCCCTACGCCAGGTCAGGAGACGTCGCGGACGGTGTTGCGAAGCGTACCGAGTTTGCTGGCTTCGACTTCGACGACGTCACCGTCGACGATGAATCCCGGCGGCTCCATGAAGAGCCCGACACCGCCCGGCGTGCCGGTGACGATGACGTCGCCGGGGGAGAGCGGCGTGAACGCGGTGACGTACTCGATGATCGACGGAATATCGTTGATCAGGTCGGCGACCTTGCCGCGCTGGCGTACCTCACCGTTGACCCGGGTCGTAAGCTCAAGTTCGGTGACATCGCCGACCTCGTCGGCTGTTACCAGACAAGGACCGAAGCCACCGGTCCCCGGCCAGGTCTTGCCAGGCAGCCACTGACTGGCGGCACGCTGCCAATCGCGCACCGAGAAGTCGTTGTACACGGCATAGCCGGCGACGTGGTCGTAGGCCTCGGCCTTGGAGACCTGATGCGCGGGCTTGGAGATGACCAGAGCCACCTCGCCCTCGTAGTCGAACTGCGCGGAGTCCGCCGGCTTGAGGGCGTCCTCGCCATGCCCCATCTGGCTGTCGGCGTAGCGGGCGAAGACGACCGGGGCCTGAGGAGCCGCCTTGCCGATCTCCTCCTGGTGGGTGCGGTAGTTGACCCCGATGCAGATAATCTTGCCGGGCTCCGGGATGACCGGAGCGAGGCGCACATCACTGAGCGCCACTGGGCGATCGGTGTAGTGCGCCAAGGAATCGAGGGCGTCAGCTGCGATGGCCTCAGCGAGCGAAGGTGCTGTCGGGGTCGCGTCATAGACGGTCTCGGCGTCGAGACGCCCCCAGGCGATGCTGTGGTCGGCGCGGTAGTAGCTGACGAACTTGCTCATCGGGTGCTCCTGTTCAGTGGTGGGCGAGAGTGCGGGATTCCGGAGTACGGATCAGTGCGTCGGGAGCGATCATCGATGAAGGCGCGGAGGCGCTCGACGACGCGTTGCTCGCCGGCGGAGTCGAATACCGCCGCGACGTAGCGGTCGGGACGTACCGCGACGAAGACCGGAAGAGTGCCGGCGCCGGCGGTGAGCACCGCGGTGGTCTCGGTGACCATGCCGTCGATCGGCTCGCCGCCCGGTGCCCGGACGCACACCCGGTTCGCGCCGATTGCGTCCCAGTACGCATCGACCGCCGCGTCGGGCGGACCTCCGATCTGCAGCAGCGCCCACCCGCGCCCGAGGTGGGCGTCGAGTCCGCGTTCGGCACCGGTGGCGTCGTGTACGACCGGTTGGCTCAGGGCGCGGCCGACGGCCACGGTGTCGAGGGTGACGCCGTGGGCCGCAACGGCGACTCCGGCGGTGCAGTCGGGTGGTGCGATGAAGCGCATGTTGGCGAGGAATGCGCGTACGCGGGGGATCAGGCTGACCGTGCGGACGACGGTGTCGCGTACGCGCGTGACCACCGGGTGGGTCGCCATGACGACCGCGCCGATGCGGCGCGAGACCCTCACCATCGCGGCTCCGTGGGTGCGGCGCTCGACCTCGTACGAGTCCAGCAGCCGCTCGGTCGCGCCGCCGGTGATCGCCTCGATCAGCTTCCAGGTGAGGTTGGTCGCGTCGCGGATACCGGCGTTCAGGCCCTGGCCCGCGAACGGCGGCATCAGGTGCGCGGCGTCACCGACGAGGAACGTGCGCCCCGCACGGTACGTCCGCGCGACACGCTGGTGGGCGATGTACACGACCGCGCGGCGCACGTCATCCGGCGTCAGCTCGGCCCGGAAGCGCGGCACGACCAGCTCGCGGATCCGCTCCGGCGTCGTCATCTCATCGGGGTCCTCGTCGTCGAAGAGCATGAACTCGATCCGCAGGCGTCCCTTGACGCCGGGCACGAGCACGTACGGCCGCTCCCCGTCGCCGTGGAATTCGGCGAACGGGTCCCGCGCGCGCGGCTCGTTGTGCAGATCGACGACGATCCACCGCTGCGGTTGGGTGGTACCGGCCAGATCGATCCCGACCGCCCGGCGGGTGAAGCTGCGTCCGCCGTCGGCCCCGATCAGCCAGTCGGCGGTCAGAGTCTGCGTCTTCTCTCCGATCGTCACGGTCACGCTGATTCCGTCGCTGTCCTGCGTGACCGCGGTCGCCTCGGTGTCGCGCAGGAACTCGAGCCCCTCGTGCGCGACTGCTCGCTCCCACAGCAGCCGCTCCAGGATCGGCTGGTCGAACTGGGTCTTCGCGGGATGCCCCAGCCGCGACGCGACCGGCCTCGCCTCGAGCAGGAGGCGGTCCCCGAGCCCGAAGTAGCGACTGCCGGTGTCAAGCAGGGACTCGGCCTTGAGCGCGTCGGCCACACCGAGCTGCTCAAGTGTGCGGAACGACTCGTCCTGGAGGCTGATCGCGCGAGGCAGGTCGCCCGGCTCTGTCTCCTTCTCCACGAGCGTCGTACGCACCCCCGCATCGGCGAGCAGGAGAGCGGCGACGAGCCCGATCGGACCGGCACCCACCACGAGCACGTCACGCCGCTCGGTCACGACGTCGCCTCCGGTCGTGGGCGGAGCGTGAAGTCGGTGTCGAAGTCGGCGCCCCGTGTCAGCTTCCAGTACTCGAGATGGCTGTACGGCCATACCTGCGAGACCCGGCCGCGGGAGTTCTTGTACCAGGTGCGTACCTGCGGCTGCCCCCATGCACGCTCGGCATTGCCCTGGTCGATCCACGCGAGGAAGCGGTCCAGGGTCTCCTGCTTGACCTCGAGCGACGCCGCCCCGCGGCGCAGCATCTGGTGGATCGCCTCGGTGGTGAACTCGACCCCGCACTCGATCATGAAGTGGAACTGGCCGTGCACCACGTAGTTCGTGTTGGGCCCCTGGATGAGGAAGAGGTTCGGGAAGCCGGGCACGGAGATACCGGCCCAGGCCGTCGCATCACCGTTCCAGTGCTCCTTGAGTGTCTGCCCGGACGGCCCGGTGACCACGATCGGGCCGAGGTAGTCGGACGCCTTGAACCCGGTCGCGTAGACCACGGCGTCGACCGGGTGCTGCTCGCCGTCGGCAGTGACGATGCCGTCGGACGTGAACCGCTCGATGGGTGAGGTGACGAGCTCGGCGTGCTCCCGGTGCAGTGCGCGCGCCCACACGCCGTTGTCGCGGAGCATGCGCTTGCCGCCGGGGGGATACGCGGGCACGACGACATCCAGCATGTCGGGACGGTCCGCCCACTGCTCGCGCATGATTGCGGTGAGTGCCTCACGCACCCGCAGGTTGGTTGCCGATACCGAGTCGGCGCGATCCCACCTCGGATCGACCTTGACGGTGTGCAGCCGTCCCGTGCGCGCACCCCAGAACGCCTGGAAGCGGAACCACTGCCCGTAGTACGGGACGTGCTCGCTGAGCCAGGCCAGGGCCGGCGGTGTCGCGTCGTGGTAGTTCGGGGCGGGAACCGTCCACGGTCCGGACCGCTGGAAGACTTCGAGGTGGGCGACGCGGTCGATGATGCCCGGGACGATTTGGTAGGCGCTGGCGCCGGTGCCGACCACCGCGACGCGCTTTCCGGTCAGGTCCACGTCGTGGTCCCACCGCGCGGAGTGCATCTGCACGCCGCCGAAGTCGTCCTGTCCGGGGATCTCCGGGATGTTCGGCTTCTCCAGCTGCCCGGTCGCGGCGACGACGGCGTGGAACCGCCGGTACTGCTCGACGCCGTCGCGCCGTACGACGACCACCCAGGTGGCCGATGTTTCGTCCCAGGTCATCGAGATGACCTCGGTGTTGAACTCGATGTGCTCGCGCAGCTTGGCACGATCGACGATCTCGACGGCGTACGCCTCGATCTCCGCGCCCTCGGCGTACGCGTTGGGCCAGTCGGCCCGCTGCGCGAAGGAGAAGCTGTAGCCGAAGGTCGGGGTGTCGAGACGTACGCCGGGGTAGGTGTTGGCCAACCAGGTGCCGCCGACGTCGGGGTGCTTCTCGAACGCGACGAACCGTACCCCCGCCTGCTTGAGCCGGTACATCGCTGCGATGCCGCTCATCCCGGTGCCGATGACCGCGACTTCGAAGTCGCGGTCGGGTGCGAGCTCGTCGATGTGCCAGGTCGGTGCTCCCGGACGCTGCGCGACCAGGTCGAGCTCGTGCATCATCAGTGCCGCGTCCTCGGCACTTGCCCCGCCCGTGATGAAGTCGACCATGGTGCGTGCTTCCGCGGGCTCCAGCAGACGGGGCCGGGTGAGCCCCTCATCGCGGACGCGCTTGAGCGCGGACAGCGCGAGCTCACGCGCATGCGCCTGCGCGGCCCCGCTCATGCCGCCGTGCGCAGGCGGGGTCGTGTCGACGGGAGGAAGCGGGGGGCGCAGCTCCGCCGGGATCAGCCTGTGATCTCCGGTCAGAGCTGCCAGCGCCGTGAGCAGCGACGGCAGGTCGGCCTCTGCAACGATGCGTTCGAGGAAGACGTCGTCCTCCGTGATGGGCGTGTACTCGTCGCGCCAGTACACGTCGTCGATCTGGGCGACCTCGCTCGGGTCGGTCATCAGCCCTCCGTCGTGTTCGGGGGTTCTCTCGGGGATATGCCGGGATCACGCGATGCAGGCGGCCTCGAAGACCTGGCCGAGTACGTCGTCGAGTTCTTGGGCGAGGCACTCGGCGGCGATCACATGGTCGGGGCGGATGATGACGGCGCCGACCGGGCGTGCGTCGAACCAGGCCTGCAGGCCCGACTCGCCGCCGAGGTCGCCGATGACGGTGACGCCGGCCGCGGCCTGCTTGCGTGCCCACGGCAGTTGCACCTTCGGCACCACCTGCACGAGGCGGGCGCCGAGGCGATCGAGCACGGCGAGCCGCTCCGCCGACAGCAAGGCCCTCGGGTCGTTGTTCCAGGTGATCACACGCCAGCCCTGCCCGGTGGCCTCGTCGAGCAGCATCTCCACGCCGTCCGCGTCGGTGGCCTGCGGCTGCGGGAAGATCGAGCCGGCGAGACGCGGCACGTCGCGGGCCGGCAGCGTCTTGAACGCTGGCAGCGGCGTGTGCACCACGACGCCCTGTTCGAACTTCGGCTGGGGCTTGAACGCCTGCCGCTTCTGCGCCTCCCGCTCCTCGGGGGTGCGGTTGGCCGCGATCCGGTCGCGCTCGGCGGCCTTGACAGGATCGTGGTCCGTCATCTCCTTCGCCATCCCGAGGGAGACCGCCACCATCTGCCTGACGTGGCCGAGCCGCTCGGTCTCGTACGTATCCAGCAGCCCGTCCCCGGAGTGGCCCTTGACGACGGTGGCCAGCTTCCAGCCGAGGTTGAAGGCGTCGCGGATCCCGGAGTTCCAGCCCTGGGCGCCGACGACCGGCATGACATGGGCGGCGTCGCCGGCGAGGAAGATCCGCCCGTGCCGGAACTGCCCCGCGATGCGGGCGTGGTGCCGGTAGACGCGCCGCCGGATGATGTCGAGTCTGGACGGGTCCGGCACGTGGGGTGCCAGCAGGCCGAAGATGTACTCGTCGTTGTCGACGTCGGCCTCGGTCTCGTCCTCGAAGAGCGTGAACTCCCAGCGCCGGATGCCGTGGGGCAGTGCGATGGAGGCGTAGCTGCGGGCCGGATCCCCGCCGAAGACGGCGTGCGGCGTGCCGATCGGGTCGTTGGCGACGTCGATCACGATGCCGTCGGTCGGCCGGGTCTCGCCCTCGAACGAGATGCCCAGGCGTTTGCGGGTGGGCGAGGCTCCGCCCTCGGCGGCGACCACGTACTGCGCACGCACCGTGCCGCCGTTCGCGAGGGTGGCGACCACGCCGTCCGCGTCCTCGACCAGGACGGTGACCTCGACACCGAACCGTGCGGTGGCGTTCGGGAAGCGTTCCAGGCCGGCGAGCAGCACCTGGTCGACCAGCGGCTGCACGAAGCCGTTGCGGCGCGGCCAGCCGAACT
Source organism: Streptomyces sp. NPDC046900 (assembly GCF_040644975.1). NCBI lineage: Bacteria > Bacillati > Actinomycetota > Actinomycetes > Kitasatosporales > Streptomycetaceae > Streptomyces > Streptomyces sp. NPDC046900. The sequence goes on from NZ_JBEYXD010000013.1 coordinate 144,019, forward strand.
CGCGTGTCGTCGGGTTCACTTCGGAGAGGATCGTCCGGTCCCCGTTGACCATGTAGATCTTCTGGTCGGGGATGGTGTGGGGAAGCACCTCGTCGACCAGGCCCGCGGTCTGCATCGCGCGCAGTGCCTCGTCGTCGATGCCCACGGCCCGCGGGTAGTCGATGAGCTCGTGCTCCCGCTCGACGACCAGGACGTCGATGCCCTGCTGCCCGAGCAGGTTGGCCAGGGTCAGGCCGACGGGGCCCGCACCGACGACGAGGACGTCGCAAGCGGTGGTCATGAGTTGCTCCCAGTGGATCGTGCCGAGTCCAGCGCGGCGATGGTGTCGCCGAACGCGCGGTTCAGCAGGACGAGATCGATGCCGAGGCCCACGTAGTCGACAAGGCCGTCGGCGAACAGGCCGGCCGCGTACTCCGGCCGGCCGGAGTAGATGCCGAGGGTGACGCCGTGTGCGGTCGTCACCTCGCGCAGGTACGCGATCGCCTCGCGCACGGGGCCGTCCTCCCAGTCGCCGCGTCCGGGCAGGCCGTGGGAGACGGCCAGGTCGGCCGGCCCGATGTAGACCGAGTCCAGGCCCGGGGTCGAGACGATCTCTTCGGCACGCTCGACGCCGGCCTTCGTCTCGATCTGGGCGATGGCGGACACCGCGCGGTTGCCGGCCTCGGTGTACGAGTCACCCGGGTACAGCGCCGGCCTGGACGGACCCAGGCTGCGGTTCCCGACCGGCGGGTATTTGGTGGCGGCGACCAGAGCCTCGGTCTGGGACCGGGACTCGACGGTGGGCGCGACGATGCCGCGGGCCCCGCTGTCGAGCAGCCGCAGGATGGGGGCGGGATCCAGCGAGCCCACGCGCGCGTACGCGTAGGCGTTGTCCCGCGGAATCGAGCGCAGGATCCCGCATGCCGCCTCGAGCCCCAGCTCGCCGTGCTGGAGGTCGAGGACCACCCCGTCGTAGCCGGCTGCCGCCGCCCACTCGGGCATCGCGAAGGACGGGACCGACTGGTGGTACAGGACGGGGTTGGCGCCGCCGGGCGCTGCCTGCTTCACTGCGCCGAACCTTCCCGCCCGGCCAGCCGCGCGGCGTGCGCCGCGGCCGCCTTGCCGCCGAAGACCGGCACGATCTCGCGGCGGGCGAACCGCCATTGCCCGTCGACCTTCCGGTACCGCTCGCGGAACTCGCCGACCGAAGCGGGCTGCGTCTGCGGCTCGTTGGTGTCGCGGAACGTCAGGTACTGCACCGTTCCCTCGACCTCCTCGCCGTCCCATACGAGGCGGATCCCGCCGATGAAGTGCCGGCCGACGATGTCGGTCTGCTTGGCGCGCTTGGCACCCCAGGCCTTCATGGCCTCGCGGTCCATGTCACCCAGCGGGCCGACCGAGACGCCGTCCTCGGTGTACAGCTCCCAGGTGGTGTCCGCCTGGTTGTGGTCGAGGCGGTAGAGCATCTCCGCGACGAGCTGCTCGATCTCGACGCGGGTGGTCGCGTCGACGGGGCGGTAGTCGCTCATGTTCAGCCTTTCGAATCCGCGGTCGCGACGACGCGACCGAGTCCGGTGATGGTGGCGACGCACTCGACGTCGGCGGGCCACGGCTCGATGTAGCCGATGGACCCGGACAGCAGCACCTCGCCGGCGCGCAGCGGCTCGCCGGTGCGGATCGCGGTCTCGGCCAGCCAGATCACCGCGTTGACCGGGTCCTCGAGCACGTTGCCGCCGACGCCCCGGGTGATCTCGGTGTCGCCGCCCGTGATGACCATCTCCACCTTGGTCAGGTCGACTTCGCCGTACGGGTGCTGCTCCTCGCCGAGGACGATGCCGCTGCAGCCGGCGTTGTCCGCGATGGTGTCGACGATCTGCCCGACCGATCCGTCGTAGCGGAAGTCGACGACCTCGAACGCGGGGGTCACGTAGTCGATCGCGGCCTCGACGGCCTCGCGGGTGGCCTCGAGGATGTCGGTCCTCAGCACGAACGCGACCTCGGCCTCGATCAGCAGGTGGTTGTACCTGGACAGCGGAAGGTGCGTTCCCGAGGCATGCACCATGTCGTCGTGGATGATGCCGTAGTCGGGCTCGGAGATACCCACGCGCTCCTGCACGAGGGGGTTGGTCAGGCCGACCTTGCGGCCCACCCGCTTCACGCCCAGCTCGCGCTCGCGGAGGGCGGCGAACTCGGCAGAGATCGCGTAGGCCGCGTCGAGATCGTGCTCGGGGAGCCGGGGGCTCACGTACGGCACGGTGTACACGTCGCGCTTCGCCTCGAACAGCTCGCGCGCGATCTGGGTGATGGTCTCCTGGGCGACGCTCACGTCGGTCCTTTCCTCAGGCATGTTTCTTCAGGAAGGCGACCGCCGCGGCGTTGAACTCCGGGGCGCCCTCCCACTGCGGCCAGTGCGCGGCGCCGCGGATCAGCAGGTACTCGCCGTCCGGGATCAGCCCGCACAGGCGCTCGCCTTCGGCCTCGTCGCCGGTCGGCTCGTTGTCGGTCCACACCATCAGGGCCGGGACCGGGACCGCCGCGAAGTCGTCGTCCGTCACCCGGTTGCGCCGGCGTCGCTCCGGCTCCCGCAGGGCTGACACGTACGCCATGCTGAACCCGTCGCGGGCGTAGATCGCCTGGCGGACGCGTACGAGCTCGTCGGTGATCTTCTCCGGATCGTGGATGACGACCTGCAGGCGCTTCTTCACGTTGTCGAAGGTCGGCTCGCTCACCGCCTGGGTGCTCACCGACTGCGTCCTGTCCAGCTGCGGTTCGCCGATCATCCGCCCGCCCGGTGCGGACAGGATCACCGTGTGCAGCCGGTCGGGGTGCTTCGGCGCGAACTTCAGCGCGAGCCAGCCGCCGAGCGACTCACCGGCGAGGTGCACGCGCTGAAGTGCCAGTGCGTCCAGCAGCGCGAGCAGGTGCTCCTCGTAGTCGCGGATCTCCAGGGGATGGTCGGACAGCGACGTGTACCCGTGGCCCGGGTAGTCGTAGCCGACCACCCGGAAGCCCGCCTCGACGAACGCGCGGATGTTCTGCGTCCACGCCTCGATGTGGCCGCTGGTGCCGTTGGCGAGCACCACCGTCTGCGCCTCGGGGCCCGCTCCGGCGAAGTCGAGCACCCGGGTGCGGTAGCCGCCCGCGTCCACGTACCGCAGCGTGTGCTCCAGGTCCGCGATCTCCTCCCAGAAGGTCGCGAAGTGTGTCCTTCCCGCCTGGCTCATGCGGTCACCGCCGCCTGGATCGCGAAGCCGGCGCCCCACTTCTCGACCGCCCAGTAGTGGTCGACGGCGAGGCGGTACGGGCCGGCGGTGGACAGCGCCGCGTAGGCGGCGATCCAGCTGCGCATCTCGTGCGCGGCCGAGCCCCCCTCCGCCATGAACCAGCCGTTCTCCCAGCCGTCGACCGGGCTCAGGTCGCCGGAGCGGAGCACATCGAGTACGAGCGTGTCCCACTCCTCGTTCAGCGGGTCGCTCGGCGCCTTGCCGTCGGCGATCGCCTGGATGCCCTTGACGATCATCTGTTCACGCTCGTGCCGCTCCTCGGGTGAGGGCGCGTACGCGACCAGGCGCTCGTGCACGGTGCCGGGGGCACCGTCCCAGCGCGGGATCGGCGGGCTGTGGGAGATGCCTCCCGAGGCGAGGAACAGCACCTTCTTGTCCATCGCCTGGGCGGCCCGGCCGAACGCCTCGCCCATCAGCCGCACCCGCTGCATCGGCGAGAGCGGCAGGCCGATCGCGTTCACGAACACCGGCACGATCGGCTGCGTGAAGCCCTTCCCGAACACGAAGTCGAGCGGCTGGACCACGCCGTGGTCGACCGTCATCCGCTCGCTGCGCCCGATGTCGATGCCCTCACCCAGCACTGCCGCGTGGAAGGCCCGGGCGGCATCGCCGTCGACGGGGAGCGGTCCCGCGGTGGTGCCGTAGTCACCGATGCCTTCGGCGACCGCACCGATCACCCACGGGGTGATCAGGGAGTAGAGCTGGCCGTTGAAGTGGTCGGGCCCGAACACCACGACCAGGTCGGGGGCGTACTCGGCGACGAACCCCCTGACCTCGTCGATGGCGGAATTGATCTCGGCGAATGTCTCCCCGCCCGGGTCGACATTGCCGAAGGACGGCGCATGGGAGAGCGCTGCGACGGCCAGCGGCATGGAGTGGTTCCTCTTTCTCGAAAGTGGCGGATTTCCCGGAGTGGTGAGCGGCTGCTACGCGGACATACCGGCGAGCACGGGCTGAGCGGCATCCGGTGCGTCGGAGCGGCGCAGGCCCAGGTGCAGGGCCAGGACGCAGAGGCCGGCGACGAGCATGGGCAACGCGAAGACGGTGAAGGCCGCCCCCATCCCCATGCCCGCGTCGAAGGCCGCGCCGCCGACGATCGGCGCCGCGATGCCGCCGAATCGGCCGGCGCCGATGACGACACCGAAACCGGTAGAGCGGGCCAGCGTCGGGTACAGCGTCGGGACGATCGCGTAGAAGGCGGCGGTGCCCGCGCAGACGAAGAACGACGCCAGGAACAGGGTCCACCAGGCGGTCGGCATCCCCGGGCCGGCGATGCCGAACAGCGACAGGGCGGCGGTGGCCACGACCAGGAAGACCGGGGTGAGGAAGCGGACGTTGAACTTGCCGCCGAGGTAGCCGAAGAGCACGTTGCCGAGGATGCCGCCGACGCTGAAGGCGGTGACGAGCTGCGAGGCGAGCGCCGGGTTGTGATTGGCGTCCGCGACGGTGCTCGGCGCCCAGTTCGTCATGAAGTAGAAGCTGAGCATGTACGCGACGTACCCGACGATCATCAGCAGCGTGAAGAAGCCGGTCCGGCCGGTGAACACGATGCGCAGCGAGCCCTTCGCCTTGACGCTCGTCGAGTCCGACTCCGGGAGCGCTTCGAGTGCGGGGCGGTGCATCTTCGTCAGGAGCGCGTTGAGCCGCTGCAGTGAGTCCGTGCGACGGCCCTCGGAGAGCCAGGCGAGCGATTCGGGGAGGAAGGCGAACGTGGCGGCCGCGGCGATCGCGCTCAGGGCGAACCCGACCCACCAGCCCAGCTGCCAGCCGTGCGCACCCAGCATCGGGCCCACGATCATGGAGCCGAGCAGCCCGCCGATGTTGATCGCGGCGGCGTAGACGGCCATCACCAGTGAGTACACGCGCTTGCCTGTGTACTCGGCGAGGATGACGCCGGCCACGGCCACCAGGGAGCCGAGGCCGATGCCGGTGACGATGCGACTGACGACGAGGGGGCCGGTCCCGGTCTCCGGCGTGGCGAACGGGCCGATGAGCATGCCGATCGCGATGGTGACCGTGGAGATGACGCCCATCTTGCGTCGGCCGATGCGGTCGGCGAGTGGCGCGACGATGACCGAGCCGACGAGCATGCCGACCAGGGCTCCGGACATGACGAGTCCGAGCTGGGCCTTCGACACCCCGAAGCCTTGCTCGAGGTACGGGGCGGCGAACGACGTCAGGGAGACGTCATAGCCATCGAGCACGACAAGGGCGATCGTGATGACGACGGCGCGGATCTGCAGTCCGCTCATCTTCCCTTGAACGACTTGATCGGTGACCTTCATGGGCGGCCTCTCTGCGTCGAGGATCGCGCGGACCGGCGTCATTGCCGCCCGCGGAGTCGGGGGACCGCATCCCGGGCCGCGGCCACCACAAAAGTCTAGAATCTAGGTTCTAGGTTCTAGGCTGGGGGTTACAGTGACCGGCGAGCACGGTCGGCGTCAAGGGTCGATGTGAGATTTGGTAGAACTACAGTCCGGAGCAGCGAGGGGGATTGATGGCCGCCAAACGGAAGGCCCACCGGGCTTCCGAGGGGTCCAAGCGGGCGATTCTCGAGGCCGTGCTCTCGCGGGCGGTCGAGGCCGGGTACGAGGGCACCACCATGGCCGATGTCGCACGCGCGTCCGGTCTGCCGATCGGATCGGTCTACTGGCACTTCCAGAACAAGGAGCAACTCTTCGTCGAGTTGCTCGACTACTGCTTCGAGGTCTGGAAGCAGGCCAACGCGTCCGTCGGTGGCATGCGCGAACTGCTACGACACAGCATCAGCCAGTCGGCGGCAGCGTCCGCGAGCCTGGCCGAGCCGGCCGCTGCGTTCTGGAGCATCGGCCTCGTCTTCGCGTTCGAGCGGCGCCTGGAGGACAACCTCGCACGGCAGCGGTACCTCACCATCCGCAAGGAGATGTTCCAGTTCGTCGCCTCCCGGCTGCGGGCCTCGTACCCGGAGGTACCGGAGGATGTCGCGGAAGAGCTGGCGCACGACATGGCCGTCATGGGGCGCGCGCTCACCGACGGCTTCCGCGTGGCCGCGGCCGCCGGCGATGACACCGACTTCACCCGGTACGCCGAGCTGGCTGCCGACGCGCTCGAGTCCCTGGTCGCCACCCGCCTGAAGGAGTACGGGCATGCCTGAGACCCCCTCGTCCGCATCCGAGAAGGTCGCGATCGTCGTCGGTGGCGGATCCGGAATCGGCGCCGCGTGCGTGCGGGAGTTCGCCGCGAACGGCTACCGGGTGGTCGCGATGTCGCCGTCGGGTCGGGCCCGAGCCCTGGCCGAATCGCTCGGTGGTGCTGGTCTGGACGGCTCGAACACCAGCATCGAGGACCTTCGGGCGTGCGTCGACCTCGCGGTGTCGCAGTACGGCCGGGTCGACGCGGTCGTCAACAGCAGCGGTCACGCGGCACGCGGCCCGGTGCTTGAGATCACAGACGAGCAATGGTCCGAGGGCGTCTACCTCTACCTGCTGAACGTCGTGCGCATGGCCCGCCTCGTGACGCCCCACCTGGTCGCCTCCGGCGGCGGCGCGATCGTGAACATCTCCACCGCAGGCGCCTTCGAGCCCGGCCCGATGTTCCCCGTGTCAGTGACGATGCGAGCGGCGCTGGCCTCCTTCACCAAGCTGTACGCCAACGAGTACGGCCCGCAGGGCATCCGGATGAACAACGTCCTCACCGGGCTGACCAAGGACGACCCCAGCGTGGTCCCGGCCGAGTGGACGAGCGGCATCCCGCTGCGCCGAGCGCAGAGCACCGCAGAGGCCGCTCGGATCGTACGCTTCCTGGCCGGCGAGGAGTCGGCCTATATGACCGGACAGAACATCCGCGTTGACGGCGGAGAGACCAAGTCGGTCTGAGGCGCATCGGCAGGCTTTCTGCCACCGTATCTGTATGCCGTCTGGGCTGGGCGCGGGTTTCGATGGGGCGGTGCGCGGCTCGGTGTGTAGAGCGGGGAGGCGACCGCCCGGGCAAGCACCGTACCCTGTGGGGCTCGGAACGTCATCGCCGCAGGTCAAGCGGCGTACCGGCACACGACGTCTTCGTGAAGGTTGACGCCGACGCACGGGCGACGCTCGACGAGGGCTGGGACGACGGCGCGTGGCCGTACGAGGAGCCCAAGCGGCGGCGCGGATGATCGTCGTAGTGGCGGACACGTCCGCTTCGGTGGCCACGGCCGATGCGGATCACGCGGACTCGAGAGCGACCCGCTGAATGGCGGATGAATCCGGGCGCACTGGAGCAAATTCGACCCTTCATGAGGTCATCTCATCATCCTGATCTCGGTTGAGGAACGGAACAGCGAGACAGAGAGAAGGCCCGACATGTCCGTCAGTGAAAGCGAGAACCCGCTCATCCCCGCCCCGACCCCCACGCCGCACCGGCCCCGAACGAACATGGACTGGTGGCCGAACCAGGTGGACCTCTCGGTTCTCCGCCAGCGCTCGCCCCAGTCCGACCCGATGGGTGAGGACTTCGACTACAGAAAAGAGTTCGAGCGCCTCGACGTCGAGGCGCTGAAGCGGGACCTCTTCGAGCTGATGACGACGTCGCAGGACTGGTGGCCGGCCGACTACGGCCACTACGGGCCGCTGTTCATCCGGATGAGCTGGCACGCCGCCGGTACGTACCGTACGGCCGACGGCCGGGGTGGTGGCGGCACAGGCTCCCAGAGATTCGCCCCCCTCAACAGCTGGCCCGACAACGCGAGCCTCGACAAGGCGCGCCGGCTGCTCTGGCCGATCAAACAGAAGTACGGCCGCAAGATCTCCTGGGCCGATCTGCTGATCTTCGCCGGTCACTGTGCCTACGAGTCGATGGGTCTCAAGACGTTCGGCTTCGGCTTCGGGCGCGAGGACATCTGGGAGCCCGACCAGATCTTCTGGGGGCCTGAGGACACCTGGCTCGGAGACGAGCGCTACAGCGGGCCGGGGCAGTTCGACCGTCCTTTGGGCGCCGTGCAGATGGGCCTGATCTATGTGAACCCGGAGGGGCCTCAGGGCAACCCGGATCCGCTGGCCGCAGCCCATGACATCCGCGAGACCTTCGCCCGTATGGCGATGAACGACGAGGAGACGGTCGCGCTCATCGTCGGCGGTCACACGGTCGGCAAGTGCCACGGTGCCGTCCCTGCCGACTGTGTCGGTCCGGAACCCGAGGCCGCCCCCATCGAGCAGCAGGGCCTCGGCTGGAGGAACACCTGCGGCAGCGGCAAGGGCGCCCATACGTTCACCAGCGGGCTGGAGGGCGCGTGGACCCACGAGCCGGCGAGGTGGGACAACGGGTTCCTGGACAACCTGTACCAGTACGACTGGGAGCTGACGGAGAGCCCCGCCGGGGCGAAGCAGTGGACTCCCAAGGATCCCTCGGCCCAGGGCACCGTGCCCGACGCCCATGATCCGTCGAAGAGGCACGCCCCCATGATGCTGACGACGGACCTCGCGCTGAAGCTGGATCCGGTCTACGGGCCGATCTCCAGGCGCTTCTACGAGAACCCCGACCAACTCTCCGACGCGTTCGCCAGGGCGTGGTACAAGCTGTTGCACCGCGACATGGGCCCCGTCTCGCGCTATCTCGGCCCGTGGGTTCCGGAGCCGCAGGTGTGGCAGGACCCCGTCCCCGCGGTCGATCACGAGCTGATCGGGGAGGCGGACATCGCTGCCCTCAAGAGCAAGATCCTCGCATCGGGCCTGCCCGTCTCCCATCTGGTCGCCGCCGCGTGGGCGTCGGCGGCGAGCTTCCGCGGCACAGACAAGCGTGGCGGGGCCAACGGGGCGCGTATCCGCCTTGCACCGCAACGGGACTGGGAGGTCAACAACCCGGCCGAATTGGCCGAGGTGCTGCGGACCTTCGAGCAGATCCAGCAGGACTTCAACCGCTCCCAGTCCGGCGGGAAGACGGTCTCGCTCGCGGACCTGATCGTCCTGGGCGGGTGTGCGGCCGTGGAGCAGGCGGCGAAGAACGCCGGGTACGACATCACGGTCCCGTTCACACCGGGGCGCACGGACGCCTCGCAGGAGCAGACCGATGTCGAGTCGTTCGCCGTGCTCGAACCGCTCGCCGACGGGTTCCGCAACTATCTGCAGGACGGTGAGAAGCTGCCGGCCGAGCAGCGGTTGGTGGACCGGGCGTTCATGCTGAATCTGACCGCTCCCGAGATGACGGTTCTCGTCGGCGGCATGCGGGCCTTGAACGCCAACGTCGAGCAGTCCCCTCATGGTGTCTTCACCGACCGGCCCGGGACGTTGACCAACGACTTCTTCGTGAACCTGCTCGACATGGACACGGAGTGGAAGACGTCCGCCTCGACGGAGAACGTGTTCGAGGGCCGGGATCGTGCCACGGGCGACGTCAAGTGGACCGCCACCCCTGTCGACCTTGTCTTCGGTTCGAACTCCCAACTCCGGGCCGTCGCAGAGGCCTACGCGCAGCACGACTCGAAGGAGAAGTTCGTGCGCGACTTCGTGGCCGCGTGGAACAAGGTCATGAACCTCGATCGGTTCGACCTCGCCTGATCCCGACGTCCGGGCCGGCCGCCGAGCGGTCGGCCCGAACGTCCTCGGTCGGGGGCAACTCCCGCACGCCGGACGCCCGTGCGTTGTGCTCCATGGCGTCTCGCGGCAGCCCCAAGGCGCGGACTCTGGGTGACAGCCGACCGGACAGTTACTACATTCGACCATGGTGGTTCGTCGTGTTCACATGGATGCGGAGGGTACTCGTCGGCCTCGTCGCCGAGCGATATGGCCGACGGGTCAGCGTCACGGTGGGTAAACGTCAGGCAATCGAGGTCGGAAAGGCGGTGAGCTCGGCGCGCAGCTGCGTGCCGTCCTCGTCCGCGAGGGCCGCAGCACGCAACTGCTTGAGCCGTACTGCGAATCCGCTGCCGGCCGGTAGCGCGCGGGCGGCGGTCATCAGCAGGTCGAAGCTCTCGTTGCCGTGCGCGTAGGTAGCGCCGTAGCCCTTGAGGACCTGTTGGCACTCGATGATCTCGCGTGCCAGGTCGGGATCCTGGGCAGCCGTGGACAGCGCCAACGCCAGCCAGGAATCGATCGCGGCCTGTTCCCGGACGAACCTCAGCGACCTCGGGCGCAGCGGGCGGAGCCGGGCGAGCACTGCGAGTGCGGTGTAGCCGCTGACCGACGTCGTGTTGAGCACGATGCCTCGGTGGGCGACGGCGTGGATGAGGCCGCGGAAGAGCGCTGACCGCAGCAGGGCGGCGCCGACGCCGGCCGGCATGGTGTCGGTGATCTCTTCGACCTGTGGGTGCAGGTACTCCCGGACCTGCGCCAGGCGGCCGTCGCCCACCTTCGCCTCGTTGCGTACTCGTTCCAGCCGGTGGCGTCGGGTCTTCTGCAGGGCGACCTGGATCGTGTCCTGGTAGCACATCCATAGCGCGATGTGCCGCGCGGCCTCGCGGGTGAGCGCCGCGTCGCCGTCGGGATCCGGTTCGACGGCGGCGATGGCTGCAACGCGCTCGAGGTACTGGTCGGCGTATTCGGGACTCTGGTAGACGGCTGTGCGGACCACGCCGTGAAGGGCGGTCGAGCGGGCGGCTGCGGGCAGTTCGGCGGTGCGCTGTGCCTGGGCGGTCAGCGACGGCCCGACAAGGGACGCCGGGTCGGTCAGGGCGATGCGGGTGCGCTCGCGTTCGGCAGCCTGCTTGCGGTCCTCGGCTGTCTCGGGGCGGCGGCGTCCGATCGTCACCGGGACCGGCCCGCTCGACCGGGCGGGGCTGCCCACGGGGGCGGAGGGCGCGGTCGGCGCTTTGCCGTCCGTTTCCTTGTCGGCTGCCGTCTGGGTGGTGGCCTCGGTGTAGGCGGCGGCGAAGGCCTTCAACGAGTTTTCCGCAGCTTTGGGGAACGCGCGGATCGGTGCCTCGAACTGTTCGCGGGTGAACGGCAGTGTGCCGGACCCGGCGAGCGCACCGTAGAGCGAAGCGCTGATGACGGTCCCTGCGGTTTCGGCCATGTGAGCGAAGTCGGCGGCCACGAGGAGCTTTGAGGCGCGTTGTGCAGCGGCGAAGAGTTCGTCACTGTCCACGCGGCCGTCACCGAGCTGGATCTTCTCGTCGACGGCGTATACCCGGTGGGTCGAGGTGATGAGCGTGGTGCGGTCCGGGGTGGAGAATCCGCGCTGTACCGCGCGCCCGCTTTCCATGAGCTCGGACGCGATGACGATGTCGACCTCTCCCGGGGTGGGGAAGAGGCTCAGGATCGGCGCGGTCCGTCCCCCTTCGGGAGCGCCGTCGGGGGGCGGAGGGAAGAGCTCGACGTAGTAGACGGTCGCGCCGGTGCGCTGGGCGACGCCCGCCACGGAGGTGTTCTGCGAGATCCAGCCGGCCTTCTCCCCGACCTCGACGATCCAGTCGGCCAGGACGCCACCGCCCTCACCCCCCAGGGCCAGGATCGCCAGTGTGATCGGCCGCTGTCCGCTGCTCCATGTCGTTGCGCCTGCGTTGATGCCCTGCATTGTCATTGGGCCGCCACCTCATAGCGTGCCGCACGGTTCTCCAGGCCTCTGGACGCGAAGGAGATCCAACGCGCGCGGACCGCGGCGAGGAACCGGTCTCGCAGGGTGGGGTTGTGCACGACGTCTGTGCGGTAGAAGGACGGGCACAGCACGGCGGCGTGCGCGTTCGCCCCGCAGACCCCGCAACCGACGCAGCTGTCCAGAACGGTGGCGATGGGGTCGGTCCGCAGCGGGTCGGGATTGTCGGTGATGCTCAAAGACGGGCAGCCGGAGATGCGGATGCAGGCGTGGTCGCCTGTGCAAGTCTCCGGATCGACGCCGAAGCGTTCGCGGACGACGCGCTGCCCGGTTTCGAGGGCCTCCGATTGCTGTTTCTTGACGCGCCGCTGCCGGTTGAGTTGGCATTCGCTCTGCGCCACGATCACCTTGGGGCCAGGTTCCTTCGTCGTGAGGGCCTTGATGAACAGATCGCGCAGGGCGGACACCCTGTAGGTGTTCGTGACGGTGCGGCTCCAGCGCACGCCGATACCTCGCACGGCCTTCTCGATGGGGTGCTTCGTCGACCGGATCGGGTTGTCCGCCTGTGACGAGAGCAGATCCTGGCCACCGGTGGCGGCACTGTAGGCGTTGTCGACCACGACGAGCAGTTGGTCGTTTTCGTTGAAGACGGCGTTGCCCACGCCGCTGGTCAGACCGTTGTGCCAGAAGCCGCCGTCGCCCATGACTGCGATCGTGCGCCGGTCGGCGTCTTTGGAGTTGAGTGCGGCCGCGCCCGCCGATCCCAGGCCGTATCCCATCGTCGTTGCGCCGAGGTTGAACGGTTCGTTGATGGCGAAGAGGTGACAGCCGATGTCGGCGCTGATGTGGTGCTGTCCGGTCTCACGCTCAGCCAGTTTGAGCGCGCTGAAGATGGGGCGCTCCGGGCAGCCCGTGCACAGACCAGGCGGGCGCTGACGCATCGTAGGGGGCGCGACCCGTGGAGCGAACGGGCTTGCCGGGTCGGTGTCCGGGCGCAGCAGCGCGGGCTCGTGCGCGATCGCCTCCGGGAGGTACTTGCGGAGGAACTGCGCGACACCCCTGGTGACGGCGGTGGATGTGTACTCGCCCACCGGGGGCAGCATGTCCTTACCGTGCAAGACGGTGTCGCTTCCGGCGCGCCGCAATATGGCGTGCAGGTTCTGCTCGATGTAGTCGGGCTGTCCCTCCTCGAGCAGCAGCACGGCGCGTTTGTCGGCGCAGAAGTCCTGGATCTCGTCGTCCACCACGGGATAGGTGACGTTCATGACATAGAGGGGCACGGTCGTGCGGCCGTAGGCGTCCGAAGACCCGAGCAGTTCCAGAGAGCGGTTGAGGGTGTTGTAGAGACCACCCTGGACGATGATGCCGATGTCGGCGAGTCCGTCGCCGAAGATCTCGTTGAGACCGCGCTCCTTGATGAACTGGACGGCGGCCGGCCAGCGCTTCTCGTGCTTCTCATGCTCGTGGAGGAAGCTCGCCGGCGGGAGCACGATCCGGCTCAGCTCGCGGCGGGGGCTCTCGATCGCGTCCTTGACCGTCATCGGGGGCCGTCGGTTGTCCTCCGCGGTGAACGTGCCGTGCAAGTGACATGAACGCAGGCGTAGTTCGAGCATCACCGGTGTGTTGCTCACCTCGGACAGTTCGAAGCCGGCCTGGACCGTGTCCACAATCGCCTGCAGATCGGGACGGGGGTCGAGCAGCCACATCTGCGACTTCATCGCGAAGGCATGCGTGCGTTCCTGCATGATGCTGGAGCCCTCGCCGTAGTCCTCACCGATGATGATCAGGGAACCTCCGGTGACGCCGCCGCTGGCGAGGTTCGCCAGGGCGTCGGAGGCCACGTTCGTGCCGACGGGGGACTTGAAGGTGATTGCGCCGCGCAACGGCTGGTGCACCGAGGCCGCGAGCATCGCCGCCGCTGTCGCCTCCGACGCGCTGTTCTCGAAGTACACGTCGAACTCTGACAGGATCTCGCGGGCGTCGCCCAGCACGTCCATCAGATGTGAAATGGGCGCGCCCTGGTAGCCACCGACGTAGGCGACGCCGGACTGCAGCAGCGCCTTGGTAACGGCCAGGATGCCCTCTCCCCGGAAGGTCGTCCCGGCGCCCTGCCGCAGCTTGCCCACCTCAGCTGCGAAGGATCGCTCCGCCATCGTTGTTCCTCCTTACTCCGGTACGGCCGCATCCCGCCGATCAAGCGCTGCGGCGCACGAGACTCGGTCGGGTCAAACGTGCGGCGACGAGGAACCCTGAGCCACTCCCAAGTCCCTGCCTAAGGGCCCAGGGGCGGTTGATGCACCGACGTGCCACAGTCCCGCTTGCCCCTCTGTCGTGGCCAATGGCCACCACAGGGCGCGTGGGTCGATCCACAGTCTCCGTCGTAAGGGCCGCTTCCGACCAGGTCCGCGCTCAACGCCTCGGCCATACCGGATCCAGCAGGGCCGGCCGTGGCCGACGACCGGTTAGTGCGTGGGGCGTCAGCCGGCTGAGCACGCGTTCGGTACAAGTCAGTTGGCACGCATCAGATCGACGTTTCGGCGCAGGCTCGTAAGCAGGCGTTCGATGTCGTCGGTCGTGTTGTAGCAGTGTGCCGCTATGCGCAGGTTGTTATCGCGCGAGGATGTGACGATGCCGTCCTTCGAGAGCCGCGCGACGAGCGCCTCGGCGTCGACGGAACGTACCGCGACGAGGGGGCCACGGCAGGCCGGGGACTTGGGGGTGACGACGTGGGTGCCCATGGTTTCCAGCTCGTCGATCAGCCACGAGTTGAGTCTCTCGACGTGGGCTGCGGTCGCTTCGACGCCGATTTCGAGCATCAGTTCAACCCCGGCATATGCGGCATAGACTGCGGGGATCGGCGGTGTGCCCGCTTCAAAGCGTCGCGCCGAGCGGGACGGGGCATAACGGTCGATCCGCATCGCGAATACGTCGCTATCGGCGAACCAGCCCGTCGCGAGCGGTACAAGGTGTGACGTCGTGGCACTGTTGGCATAGAGATAGGCGACACCGGGCGACGCCAAGAGATATTTCAGTGCTCCGCCGACCACGAAGTCCACGCCCAGTGCACGGGCGTCGATCGGCAACGCGCCGGCCGACTGGTAAGCATCGACGAGTACGAGCGCTCCCCGTTCGTGAGCGATGCGGGTGATCGCCTCCAGGTCGAGTCTGCTGCCGTTGCGGAAGCAGACGTGCGTCACCGAGACAAGGGCCGTGCGCTCGTCGATCGCGGAGGCGAGTCGTTCGAGGGACATTGTGTTGTCCGGCTCCGCGGGCACGTGCACGATGCGTGCGCCACGCCGCTCGTGTGCGTGCCAGATCTGCCCGACCGTCGGGAACTCCAGGTCGGTCGCGACGATGGTGTCGCGTGGTCCCGTGAAGTCCATCGCGGACGCGAGCGCGTTCAGTCCGGCCGACGTGGACGTGGTCACTGCGATCTCGTCGGCGTCGACGTTCAGCAGCCGGGCATACGCCGCGCGTAGACGCTCGGTGCACGCCACCCAGTGGTCCCACGCCGAGCCTTCGCGTTCAAGGCTGGCCAGGTAGTCGTTGTATGCCGTGCGGACCGCGTCGGACAGCGCACCCTGCGAACAGCTGTTGAGGTAGGTGAGCCGGTCGAGCACCGGAAATCGGTGCCGGATTCGGTCGGGTAGGGTTTCCTGGAGCACGGGACTCCTCTTCGTCGTTTTCAGTTCGTACGGTGGCGTGTTCACTCTGTGCCTGGGGCGAGGGCGAGAACGCGGGTGGGGCTGCCGGTACCGCCGACGAGCTTCAATGGGGCGGCGATCAGCACGGCGCCTGTGGCGGGGAGTGCGGCAAGGTTCGCAAGCTGGGTGAGGCCGTACTTGCCCGAGCCCAGGAGGAAGTTGTGCATCGGGAAAGCGGGTTCGAAGCGATATGCCTGGCCCGCGTCGGTGCCGACGGTTTCAACCCCGACCCCGGTGATCGCGGTCTCGTGCGCGAGCCAGCGTGCACACTCGGCGTCGAAGCCCGGCGTGTGCGGTCCGGTTTCCGAGGCGTTGAGGAAGGCGGCCTGATCCGCCGCATACGCGTCCCACCCGGTGCGCAGCAGCAGCCAGCCGCCCTCGGGCAAGGGACCGTGTTCAGCCTCGAATTCCTTCACGTCGTCGAGCGTGAGCAGGTAGTCGGGGTTCTTGGTGGCTTCGGCCGACTTGTCGATGACGACCGCAGGACCGACCAGGCGGTGCGGTGGCACAGCCGCGAGGTCCTCGCCGTCCCGGCCGGTGATCCAATGGTTCGGCGCGTCGAAGTGCGTGCCGACATGCTCGCCGATCTCCAGCCAGGACCAGGACCAAGCAGGTCCGCGGTCGTCGAAGTTACTGATCTCATGCCTACGCAGCCCGGGGGTGTTCGCGAAGGGCTCGGGCAACTGCAACAGCGGGGTCTGCTCGCTGAGCGGCTGGGTGAGGTCCACGATGTGCACCGATCCGCCAGTCAGTGCGCCGATCAGGGATGAGAGTGTGTCAGCGGCCATGGCCACTCCTAGCGTCGGGGTCGGACGGGATTCACTTGCGTTCGGCTAGCGGCACGTCAGCACTGTGGGCGAGTAGCGGGCGGGTCTCCGCGCCACCGGCACGCCGTCTGGCGACGATCGCGTAGACCACGGAGATGACCGCGAGGTAGGGCACACCCGCTTCCCAAGCGATGGCGAGTCCGAGCTTGAAGCAGGCGAGCAGGATGCCGATGAGCAGCGCTATCCCGATGACGGGGGTGGCCATGCCGCCTGGCAGCCGAACTGGCGACTGCGCCATGCCGCGTTGCTCCCGGATCCGGCGGAATGCGACGAGTGTCGCCAGGATGAGAATCCAGACCGCGATGCCGCCGAAGATCGAGATACCGAAGAGTGCGAAATACGCCTTGCCTGGTGAGGCCACCGACAGGTACGCGGCGAGGGCCAGACCGAGTGCGGAGATCACGAGGGCGTTGCGCGGTGAGCCTGTCTTCGTCGTCCGTCCGAGAACCGCCGGCGCATAGCCGTCATGGGAGAGAGAGTGTGCCATGCGGGTAGTGAGATAGAGGTTGGTGTTCATGCTGGAAAGCGCCGCGGTGAGCACGACGAAGTTCATCACCGATGCCGCGGCCGGGATGCCCGCGACGTCGAAGATCCTTACGAACGGGCTCGCCAGGATGCCGTGCGCCGTCGACTTCGCATTCCACGGA
Source organism: Streptomyces sp. NPDC046900 (assembly GCF_040644975.1). Lineage (NCBI taxonomy): Bacteria > Bacillati > Actinomycetota > Actinomycetes > Kitasatosporales > Streptomycetaceae > Streptomyces > Streptomyces sp. NPDC046900. The sequence continues at coordinate 160,941 of NZ_JBEYXD010000013.1, forward strand.
ACGACTGCGACGATGATCGTGATCGATGCGATGTAGAACAGCGTCAGACGGAGCAGCATCGAACGGATCGCGTGGGGCACCGTCCGCTCCGGCTCCTTCGTCTCTGGCGCAGTCACCGAGATCACCTCGATACCGTAGAAGCTGAAGATGACGATAAGCATCGACAGCCAGACTCCGGTGAGCCCGTTCGGTAGGAAGCCGCCATTGGCAGTCAACTGGTGTACGCCCACCGCAGAGTGGCCCGGGAGGCCGACCGTGAGGTATGCGATGCCGAGCAGGACGAACAGCCCGATCGCGGTGACCTTGATCGACGCGAACCAGAACTCGAACTCGCCGAAGAACTTGACCGCCGTCGCATTCACAACGAGCAGCAGTGCGGAGAACACGACGACCGGTACCCACAGCGGGATCGACGGCCACCAATACTGCACGTACGTCCCGGCGGCGATCACCTCTCCGCCCACAGCGACGATCTGCGCAATCCAATAGGTCCAGCGGATGACGAATCCGGCCCACGGCCCCAGGTAGCTTTGCCCGATAGCTCCGAAGGAACCCCGGGTGGGATGGACCACGGTCATCTCCGCGAGAGCCCAGGCAACAATCAGCGCGATGCCCGCACCGATGAGATAACTGATGATCACGGCGGGCCCGGCCGAGCTGATCGCGAGCGTCGAGCCGAGGAAGAGACCGGTTCCGATCGCGCCGCCGATGCCGATCATCGTGGCTTGGCGGTGACTGAGTCCGCGCGTCAACGCGCCCTTCTCGGACGGCGTACTCGTTGGCGGTGTTGTCATCGAATGCACACCTCTCATGAGGATGCGAAATGGGCCGGCGGCTAGGAATCACCGAAAGCTGACGCCCGGAGCGGCGACAGTACGTGCGCGGCGGACGCATCGCCCACCGGTCGGAGGAAGCCGAGGAGCTACGGTCCTTGCCCCTCCGAGTCCTGGAGTCCGGTGTCCACGGCGAACGAATACCGATGACAGCCCACCCGGAGCCAACCGAACCAGACGTTGAGCCGGCGCCCCCGCATAACCTGCGCCGCCGACAAGTCCCTACTCGAGGCGGCGTGGGCGAGCTGGTGCCGGACGGTGACATCGCGTTCCACGGGGACGACTCCAGCGATCATGCTGCACCCCTGAGACCGGAGACTACCCAACCAGAGATCGACTAGCTCGGATTAACTGTGGGCAGATTAGTTAAGCTGTAGTGACCTGTCTAGCGTTTTTTCGACGCCCGCCATAGATGCGCCATAGGAAGTTCTTGTTGCGGATCACTCCTGATGTGTCCGGGCGTGTCGCCGCGGAAGTGCGGCCGGCTGTGTCGAGGGCGCGAGGGACACCACCTGACGCGCTCACTCCGGTCACGCACACACTGAGCCGCAGACCACCACGAAACCCAAGTGTCCGACCATGGCCGCACCTGTGAAGTCCTGCTGGGTACTGAGCGATCTACTCGGCGAGGCGGAAAGTCGACCTGCATGGCCGCGATCGCAGCCTCCTGGCGGTCGAGTGGCGAGCACCGGCTGCAAGACCCCGCGAACAGGCTGGTCACCGCCGAAGCCGTTCGCCCGACAAGCCACCGTTCCTCGAGCTGGAGACTGCCAAACACGCCCCTGGTCTCGGCGCCGGACGCAGCCGACGCACGTTGCGGGCATCCATCGGCGTCATCTAGTTTTAGTCCAGATTAAATCGGACGATTGAGGCGGTAACGGGATGCGCATCGGTGAAGGACTACGCGAGCTACGGCAGACCCGGAACATGACGTTGAAGGACCTGGCAGAGGCGACCGGTCTGTCTGCCGCGATGCTCAGCCAGGTTGAACGCGACCGCACCGACCCCAGTCTCGAAACCCTGCGGCGGCTGGCCAAGGCGCTCGACGTCCCCGTCTTCAGCCTGCTACGAGACCGCGACAACGACGCGGTCGCCGTCGTCCGTCGCGACGACCGAATGCTCATCCGCTCGCCACACAGCCACACGACCTACGCCCGAGTCTCTCCCGGCCAGGGGCGGCTTGAACTACTCGAGGGCACGCTCGGCCCCTGGGGCGCCACCTCGCAGGAGCCGTGGTCGCATCCGTCCGAGGAGTGCGCCGTGGTACTCAGCGGCACACTCATCGTCGAGGTGGCCGATGAACGCTACGAGCTGCACGCCGGTGACAGTTGCTACTTCGACTCTCGCCTCCCCCACCGCTACCTCAACATGACCGACGCGGCGGTGTCGTTCCTCATCGCGATCACGCCACCGAGCTACTGACCCGGGCTCGCGCGTGGCGCCCAAGCTCGTGACGTGTCCGGGTCCTGATGGTCCTCGGTCGACACCCGGCCGAGAACGCAAACCGCAGACCACTGGCGGGCGGCCTGCCGACGGGGGAGGGACAGGGAGTCCGATTGCGGGCCCATTCCGTCGGGCTGGACCAGCAGCCGAAGCCAGCACAGAACAGAAGCCGAATCGGCGGCCACAGAGGCCGAAACGGCACCGAAGCGGAGGTTGTCCGGGAGCCGAATCGGCCGCAGAAGGGGGCGATGGCGGCGGTGAGGAGTGAGGTAGCCCTGGTCGGCTGAGGGTGGCGTCCCACGGGATGATGTAGCCGACTATTCGCCTGTGGCTTTCGGGGCGTTGGGAGTCGTTGATTCCCCTGGAGCGAATCGATCGAGCCCCCGTCCGGCGCCTGACGCCCTTCCCTCGCCGCTACCCGTCCGAAACGCTCGCGCACACCGATCCTTGATCGGTTGCACCACGACATGGGATGTCGTCGGATGTCGGCGCCGCCCTTGTGTCAGCGGCCTTCGGAGCGCAGCAGCTCTCGCCATTCCTCCGCACTTCGGCTGACCGGCTCTGTCGTCGCGATGAAGCTCTCCAGCACGGCCAGGAAGCGTTGCGGATCTGTGTGGAACGGAAAGTGCCCCGAGTCTTCGAAGATCTCCAGGCGGCTGCCGGGCATGGCCGCGTGCGCCATCTCGGCGTGCCGGGCGGGCACCACCTGGTCGCGTGATCCCCAGACCAGCAGGGTCGGCATTCCGGCGGTGAGATAGCAGCGGTCGAGCATGGTCACCACCTGACCGCGCCAGTCGACCACCGCGCGCAGCGTGCGGATGAACGCATCGCGGGAGGCCGCGTCGGGCAGCGCGTCCACCAGTCGCAGCAGATCCGGGGCGTCCACGCCGAGCCCGGTATCGAGCAGCTGCAGCAGCCGGATCACGATGGCAGTCTGCGTCCGTACCGTCGGAAGCCGCAGCGAGGCCAGAGCCAAGTGGGCCCCGGGCAGCGAGGCCAGGCGCAGCGCCGGAGTGACAGCGCGGCCCACCCCGCCGGTGCTCACCAGCGCCAGCCGCTCGGTCCGGTCTGGGAATTGGTATGTGAACTGCATGGCCACACCACCGCCCAGGGAGTGCCCGACAAGCGTCACCTTGTCGATGTCCAGCACTCCCAGCAGGTCCCGCATGCCGTTGGCGTAGGCGGGGACTGAGTAGTCGCCGCGTGGCTTGTCGGAGGCACCGTGGCCCAACAGGTCCGGGGCGATGACCGTGTGGTGCCGGGCCAGCTCTGGGATCAGGTGGGCCCAGGTGTCGGACGAGTCACCGATGCCATGGATCAGCAGTACAGCCGGACCTTTGCCCGCCATGCGGAAGGCCCAGCGGTGGCCGTGCACGACCCGGTACTGCCGTGGGGCGGGCTTGTCGATCGTACGCAGCCGTGTGGACTCGCCACGCTGCGGGGGGACGCCTGGCATAGCGGCTCCTCTCCAGGGCGAAGGGCCCCTGGGCGGCACGTCGGTCAACGTGCCCGTAACGCATATGCGCTGGAGGAATCTAAATCGACAAGTCGATTTATTGAAGTCGGCCACATCACAGGACGCGCTGGTGACGCCCGCACCGAACCTGCCCGAAGCGCCGATGTGACCTGCGGCTTTGCGTGACCTGGGGGCCGGCCGCGCCCCCTACGACGTGAGGTACGCCACGGCGCTGACGTTCACAGTCGCAGAGCGCTTTGGCGTCTTGGCGGTGAGTGTGAGGTGATCTTGGCCTTCAGGTGGAGATCGGGAGGCTGTGCTCGGTCCCCCTGGACTTGGCGATTTTCTTGATCGGCTGTGTCGGTACCCGCGTCCACCTCGCCTCCGCTGACAAGCGGCGGCACACTGCAGATCACGCACTACAGCCGCCGTGTCAGTCGCACAAATCCCAGTTCGGGACGACGCCGTCTGGTTCCTATAGCGTTCCTGCGGACGATGAACCACTGGAGTACTGTCTCCTCAAGGCCCGTTCCTTACAGGAAGAACGGATCATGATTCCACTTTCGCCGAAGGAACTCGCGGCGGCCTATTCCGACGCACTCGCCTTCGATAACCCGCTGACCGCCGTGATCTCGACGGACCAATTCTCGGCCAATTACAGCTCTCGGCCCGCATGGGTGCTGGGGCCGTTTACGAAGGATGATTCGCTCACATTTCGCCCCACGGGCCAGTGGAATGACCCGACCGGAATCGGCTGGACCTCGAGTTCGATATTCAATCCGTCTGTGATCGTCAAGGACTCGTCGCTCCACCTTTTCTACCGTGCCTCGCCGCGGAAAGAATCGACCGCGAGCCGAATCGGGCTTGCAATCAACGACGGATCAGGGTGGACGGATTACGCAGGCAACCCCATCATCTTCCCAACCAGGGACAATGAGCTGCTGAGTTGTGAAGACCCAAAGGTCTACGCGGCCGAAGGTCGCTATTTCATGTTTTACAACGGAATCTGGGCAGCAGCCGGCTCCCAAGAGCAATCGGAATACCCGTCGCCCGGATACCCGGTGGAGACACTGGGATGCGATATCAACGTAGCCGTGTCGGACGACCTACTGCACTGGGAGAAACTCGGCCTTGCCGTGCCGTACGAAGTCTCCAGGCTGTGGGCGAAAGGCGCGGTCATCCCTCGCAATCCGAACGGTGAGGCCGTGAAGATCGACGGACAGTACCTCATGTACTTGTCGGAGGGCTGTAACGGCATCCGCTACGTGGGCCGGTCAACCGACATGACCAACTGGACCTTCGAGCCGCAGAATTACCTTGACCTGAGCGAACTCGGCGGCACGCTCTACGAGGTCGCCTGCGCCGTCACCGAGCACGACGAGTCGCACGATCTGGTCCTGGACTTCTTCTACAGCGACGAGAACGGCGATTTCGCCGCCGCACAGGCCCTATTTTCCAGAGATTCACCCTTCACTCAGCGAGCCCTCAACCGAGGTGGCTCCCTGGCCTGGGGAGGGCTTACCAGTCTGAATGGCACACTCGCCTTCGCGCAGGGATGGGACTCCGCGCCTGAGACTCGAGAGATGTTCTTCTACCGCGCGGTGGCGTCCTGATTCTCAACGAGGACTTTCCATCGTCAACTTGCCCCGTCCCTGAAGGGCAGGGCTTGGCGGCAGGGCCCAACTGGAGCTGCATGGATGGCACGGTGCCCGTCGCGTCCGCCGGCAGAGTCATCGAAGGTGGACCAGGACCCGGCCGGCGTTGGTCGCGTCGGTCTCCACGCGGACGTAGAGCTTCTTGATGTGCTTCTGCGCCAGCACGGCCAGCACCCGCTTCTTCAGCTGGCCCGTCCCCTTGCCTGGGATGATCTGCACGACGTCGACCCCAGTAGCGGCGGCCTTGAACAGGGTCTGGCGCAGCGCGACGTCGATGTCGCGGTTGTTGCGGAAGATCGGGTGCAGATCCAACGTGAGCAGGGCAATCGCCTCCGATGCGCTCGGTCACCGGCCGACGCCGGATCCCCGTGGGCCGTGCAGTGGCAGCGTACGTCGTCCTTTCGACCCCGTCCCACCCTGGGGTTGCGGACTTCCGGTGGTGCGGCGGAAGCGTGTCGGCGTGCGGGTGAACCTGCGGCAGACGGGAGCCGTCCAATGCGTCACCCGGGCTTCTGAGGAGAACTGATCGAGCCCGGGCACCTTGTCCAGGACGCGGTGCCTACAGCAAGGCCAGGGATCGCAGCGTCGCATGATACCGCTCATACTTCCGATCTTCCTGGCCGTCATAAGACTTCGAGGGTGAGTGACCCCCCATGGGCCGGTCGGTCCACAGGGAGTCAGCAGGGCACGCCGAGGGCGCGACGGGATCACATTCGTCTGGTCCTGTGAAGGGCTGCCTGACCTGCGGTGGAGTAGGTCAGACAGCCTTCGTCCGCCAAGGCTTCGGGCCCCCGCCCCGAGCAGACGGATACCCGTCATCGGCCGGTGTGGGCGGTGGGAGGATGCGGGGACGGCGAAAGAGGGGGGAAGCGTGAGGCGTGGCGAGCGGGACATGGTCGCGAGGGGAGCGCGACTGTACGAGGCGGCGCAGGCGGTGGTCGGTGACCACGGTAGGGCGGTCGAGGCGGTGCGGGCGGCGCTGAAGCCGATTCACGACGCGGCGGTCAAGCGAGAGCTCGACGCCATCCCCGTCGCCCGGCTGCAGGACGTCACTGAAGGACGTCTGCGGCTGGTGAACGTCGAGAAGAGCGGACTTGCCACGGTGGGCCGTGTTCTCGCAGCGGGCCCCTATCGGTTGCGGCAGATTCCCGGTGTCGGGCAGCGCACCGTCGCCCAGATGCTCGCCGCAGCTCGCCGACTTTCGGAAGCCGTGAACGAGACGGTGGCCGTCCACATTGACGTGGACCGGCCGGACCCGGATACCACCGCGCTCGTCATGGCCTTGCATGTATTGGTGGAAGCCGGCCCGGATGCTCGGCGCGCGGTGGACCGAGCCGCAGGCTTGTCGCAACAGCTCGGCCCGTTGCTCGTCGACGCGAGGCCCGCCGTCCGGCGTTTCAGGATGCTCCTGGCAGGTCAGGAGAAGAGGGAGCGCGCCCTCGCCGCGGTCGCCGAGATCTGCTCGCTGGTGGACGAGGCGGTGCAGGCGGGTCTGCCTGAGCTGTTCGCCCAGGCCTCGGTGGACCTGCTCCGCGGACCTTCGTCCGACATCGCGGCGTGGGTGGATTTCGAAATCCGCTCCGCCGAGTACTACAGCCTGCTCGCCGAGATCTCCGGGCGGTCGCCGGACGCGGCAGCCGCCGAGGGCTTCCTGCCGGAGGAGATCGCCGAGCGAGTACGGACCCAACAGCTCGATGATGCGCACCGGCGGGTCTCCCTGCGCGGTTACCAGGCGTTCGGTGCGCGATTCGTTCTTGCGCAGCGCAAGGTGATACTCGGCGACGAGATGGGGCTCGGGAAGACCATCCAGGCGATCGCCGTGCTGGCACACCTGGCCGCCGAGGGGAAGAGCCACTTCATGGTCGTCTGCCCGGCGAGCGTTCTCGTGAACTGGACTCGGGAGATCGAGGCCCGCAGCGCCCTTCGCAGCATGGTGCTCCACGGCCCCGACCGGCACTACGCGTTCGCCGACTGGAAGGGGCGGGGCGGGGTGGGGGTGACCACGTTCGACGCACTGCGCGGATTTCCGGCGCCGGGCGGCGGGGAAGTCGGACTGCTCGTCGTCGACGAAGCGCACTCCGTGAAGAACCCGAAGGCCAAGCGGTCCCAGGCGGTCGCACTGTGGACGGAGCGTTGCGAGCGCAGCCTCTTCATGACCGGAACCCCGATGGAGAACCGGGTCGTTGAGTTCCGTAACTTGGTCCAGATGCTGGATGGAGGGGTCGCGGACTCCTTGGGCGAGGGAGACGCTTTGGCGGGGTCGGTGGCCTTTCGCAAGGCCGTCGCTCCGGTCTACCTGAGGCGCAACCAGGAGGACGTACTGACGGAACTCCCGAGTCTTCAGCAGACCGACGAGTGGGAGGAGCTGAGCGCATCGGACGAGGAGGCGTACCGCGAAGCGGTGCGTGCCGGCAACTTCATGGCGATGCGCAGGGCCGCGTACATGCGCCCCGAGAAGTCGGCCAAGTTGGACCGGCTCCGCGAGATCGCGCAGGAGGCGAGCGAAAACGGGCAGAAGACGGTGGTCTTCTCCAACTTCAAGGACGTGCTGGGCGTGGTGAAGGAAGCGCTCGCGGTAGGTCCAATTGCGGGTATACCGATGTTCGGTCCGCTCACCGGAAGCGTCCCGGCCGGGCGACGACAGCAGATCGTCGACGACTTCGCCGGTGTCTCGGGACCAGCGGTGCTCCTGGCACAGATTCAGGCGGCTGGCGTCGGCCTCAATATGCAAGCTGCCTCCGTCGTCATCATCTGCGAACCGCAGATCAAGCCGACCATCGAACACCAGGCTGTCGCCCGGGCCCACCGCATGGGGCAGGTCAGGCCGGTGCGCGTGCACCGCCTTCTCGCCACCAGGGGAGTGGATGAACGCATGGTGAAGATGCTGGAGGAGAAGACCCGGCTGTTCGATGCCTACGCCCGCCGCAGCGCCGTGGCCGAAGCCACCCCGGACGCGGTCGACGTGTCGGACATCGAGCTGGCCCGCCGGATCGTCGAGGAGGAACAGGCACGCCTGGGCATGACGGACGGGAGGCCCACGCCACTCGAGTGAGTGGCAGGGAAAGCCGCGGCTCAAAGGCCCAGTGCCGGCGGCATGCGACGGCCCGCACCGCACGGCAACGAGATATTACGGATAAACCGCGAAATCGATCAGCGGACGATCGTCACTGACGAATCCAGGCCAACTTGACAGCGCCCAACCTGCACCTGCGAATGGCGGAATCTGGGCAGGACATAGTCGGCCGGGCTGACTCGTATGGGTGAGCCCCAGCCTGCGTCCACCGGAGGCGGTGCCATGCCCATGAGCCGCTCACCTGCTGGTTCTCCGTTCCGTGAAATCGACACGGAAACCTCCCGCGGGAGCGGCTTGCACGGCAATGCGGACAGCAACTAGCGTCCAGCCTCGCCGGACAAATCGTCCAATGGTGTTGGACGGGGTTTCCTGTGCCCCGAATACGTCTCCCTGCGCCCGTAACGAAATGGAATCGCCAATGCTCGACGTGCAAGAACTCGACAGCGAGTCCGCGGGACTCCTCCCGGCCTCGAGGTCCTGGGCAAAGGGTGGAGGAAACCGCCGGACATGCCCCAGGCCGTCGTGGACGGTGCCGTCGCGACGAGCCCTCGTGTACGCACGCTGTCTGGTTTGAGGGCAATGCCGCTTCCGGTGCAGTACCAGGGCGGTTGCAGGGCGCGGGCCACTCGGATCCGCTCGGCCTGTGGCGCAGGTGAGGCAGTTCATCGCACCACCACCGGCACATTGTGCAACTTCATGGGCAACTGAGGTCCAGAGGCGCTCGCCGACCACTGACGCGGTGGCCCGCGCCGACGGACCGATTGCCGATTCCCTTCGCTGTACGTCTCGGTTTCCGTCCGATAAACCGGTGTGCCCGGCGGTTCAGCCGCGTACACAGGACCACTTCCGCACGCCAAATCCGCCGTGACGGGCGGACTCCCGTATTTCGCAGGTACGCGCCCGGGGCCTACGCATGCACCCGGGAAGCGAGAGCATGCCCGGATTTTCTCGCCGGCTACCCCGCGACCGGCACCACCCCACAGGGATCCATTCACAGCTGTGGTGTTCCACAGCCCATCTGAGGAGTTCCATGTGTTCTCGGCGCTCATCATCGTCACCTCGCTGACGCTGTTTTGGACGGCGGCGTTCACTCTTTGGTGGCAGATGCATGCCTGGCGTACGCCCGAGACGCTGGCGGCCACCCGTTTCGCGCGGCCCGACGGGGACGTGGGGCTGTCGTTCACCCTGCTGGTGCCCGCGAGACACGAGCAGGCGGTCCTCGAACACACCGTCAACGGCCTGCTGAAATCTGCGCACGGACACTACGAGATCATCGTCATCGTCGGCCACGACGACCCCGGTACCGCCGAAGTGGCCGAGCGGGTCGCAGCGTCCGCGCCCGACCGGGTACGGGTGGTGGTCGACACCAACGAGTCGAAGAACAAGCCCAAGGCCCTCAACACCGCGCTGCCGTACTGCTCCGGCGAAGTCGTCGGGGTCTTCGACGCCGAGGACCAGGTCCACCCCGCCCTCCTGGCCCATGTGGACCACGCCTTCCTCTCCACCGGGGCCGATGTCGTACAGGGCGGCGTCCAGCTGATCAACTTCCACTCCAGCTGGTACAGCCTGCGCAACTGCCTGGAGTACTTCTTCTGGTTCCGCAGCCGGCTGCACCTGCACGCGCTCAAGGGCTTCATCCCGCTCGGCGGCAACACCGTCTTCATCCGCACCGACGTGCTGCGGGAGGCGGGCGGCTGGGACGAGAACTGCCTCGCCGAGGACTGCGACCTCGGAGTGCGGCTGTCCAGCAAGGGCAAGCGCGTGGTCGTCGCGTACGACTCCGAGATGGTCACCCGTGAGGAAACCCCTGGCACCCTGGTGAGCCTGTTCAAGCAGCGGACCCGCTGGAACCAGGGCTTCCTGCAGGTCTACCGCAAGAAGGACTGGAAGCAGCTGCCCACCCTGGCGCAGCGGATGCTCGCCCGCTACACCCTCATGACGCCGTTCTTCCAGGCGTTCAGCGGGGTGGTCATCCCGTTCAACATCGCGGTGGCGCTCTTCCTCGACGTCCCGGTCGGCATCACGGTCGTCACCTTCCTGCCCGCGCTGACCGCCATCATCACCTTCGTTTTCGAGATCGTTGGCCTGCACGACTTCGGCCGTCAGTACGCCCTGCGGGTGCGCCTGGTGCACTACGCGAAGCTCATCGTGGGCGGTCCCTTCTACCAGCTCCTCCTGGCCGGAGCCGCCACCCGCGCGGTGTGGCGCGAGCAGCGCGGCCGCAACGACTGGGAGCTGACCCGCCATGTCGGCGCCCACCTCACCGAGGCGACCGGAGACGTGCGCCGGTGACCGTCACCAGGCCTACGGCTCCTCGGCCCACCGCCACTGCGCCCACCGCGGCTGTCCCCGCGCCGCGTACCGACTCCCACCCCGTCGCGAAGAGCGCCACTCCACGATTCCGATTCCGCACCTCTGGCCCGGATCTTCTCCTGTGCGGCGTCCTGTTGTCGGTGATCCTGACCGTCCAGGGCTGGAACATCACGCGCTTCCCGACCTTCAGCGACGACGAGGGCACGTACCTCGCGCAGGCCTGGTCGGTCCAGCAGGGCAGGGGGCTGGCCCACTACACGTACTGGTACGACCACCCACCGGTGGGCTGGATCCAGATCGCGCTCATCACATGGCCGGCCTCGCTGATCGACCAGGACGCCATGACGGTGGCGACGATGCGTTACGCGATGCTGCTGGTCAGCGGGATCAGTGCGGTGCTGCTGTACGTGCTGGCGCGACGGCTCGGCCTGCCGCGCTGGGCGGCTGGGCTCGGCATGGCCCTGTTCGGGCTGTCGCCGCTGGCGGTCGTGCTGCAGCGGGAGATCTTCCTCGACAACATCGCGGTGATGTGGATGCTGCTGGCGTTCTGCCTCGCCGCGTCCCCCGACCGCCATCTGTGGCACCACTTCGGGGCCGGGCTGGCCGCCGCCATCAGCGTCCTGAGCAAGGAGACGATGCTGGTCGTGCTGCCGGCGCTGCTGGTGACGATGTGGCAGCACAGCCACCGTGACACCCGCAAGTTCGCGGTGACCGGCGCGGTGGCCGCGTGCGGGCTGACCGGGCTGGGGTATCCGCTCTATGCCCTGCTCAACTATGAACTGTTCCCGGGCCCTGGGCACGTCTCGCTGATCGACGGGATTAGATTTCAGATGAGCCGCACGGGCTCGGGCTTCATCCTCGCCAAGGGCACCGGCTCGCACGCCGTCTTCGAGTCGTGGCTCTACTACGACACTGTGCTTCCGCTCGGCGGGCTTGCCGGCGTTGTGCTGCTGCTCGGTGTCCGGCGCTGGTCGGTGCCGGCCAGGGCGCTGGCCGGTCCCGCTCTCGCCGTGGCGATCCTCGCTCTGGTCGCCATGCGTCCGTCGGGCTATCTGCCCGCCATGTACGTGATCCAGGCGCTCCCCTTCCTCGCCCTGATCGTCGCCGGGGCCGCCGCGAGCGTCACCCACGCAGTGCTGCGTCGCGGCGCCAGGCGCGGCGGCCGGATCTCGCAGTACGCCCGCGGCACGGCGCTCGCCGCCACGGGTGCGACCGCCGCGGTCCTGGTCGTACCGCACTGGTACGACGGCAACCGCACCGCGCTGACCGCCGACGCCAACGCGCCCTACCGGGCGGCCGCCGCCTGGATGCGGGACGACGTGGCGAACCCGGGCCGCACGCGGGCGTTGGTCGACGACGCCCTGTGGCTCGACCTCGTCCACGCCGGATACCGCCCCGGTGACGGCGCCATCTGGTTCTACAAGGCCGACCTCGACCCCGCTGTCGCCAAGACGCTGCCGAACGGCTGGCGGGACATCGACTACGTGGTCGCCTCCCCGACGGTGCGCCGGGACGCCGTCGACCTGCCGACCGTCAAGGCGGCACTGCAGCACTCCACCCCGGTCGCGGTCTTCGGCGAGGGCGCGGACCGCATCGAGATCCGTCGCGTCGCTGGAGGGACCAGGTGAGCGTGTTCAGTAGCAGTACGGAAGAGGCAAACGCCCCCGATCTGCGTGCCGGAGCGCCCCCCGCGCCCGGCTCCGTCACCGTGGTCATCCCCACCTTCAACGAGTCCGGCAACATCCGCGAACTCCTCGCCCAGCTGGCGGATTCACTCCCTGAGCGGCTGCCCCACTGCGAAGTCGTCTTCGTGGACGACAGCACAGACGACACCCCGGCGGTCGCCGAGACGACGGGCCGCGACTGCCCGTTCCCCGTCGCCGTCATCCACCGCGACACCCCGGCCGGCGGACTCGGCGGCGCCGTCGTCGAGGGCCTGAGGGCCGCCGACACCGAGTGGGTCGTCGTGATGGACGCCGATCTGCAGCATCCGCCGTCCCTCGTCCCCGAGCTCGTCGAGACCGGCACCCGCAAGGGCGCCGACCTGGTCGTCGCCAGCCGCTACACCGGTGGCGGCAGCCGCGCCGGGCTCGCCGGGGCCTACCGGGTCGCGGTCTCGCGCGGCGCGACCTGGCTCACCAAGGGCTTGTTCCCGCGGGCCCTGCGCGGTATCAACGACCCGATGAGCGGCTTCTTCGCCATCCGCCGCGACGCGGTGCGCAACCATCGCGACAGCGCCGCGCTGCGCCCGTTGGGGTACAAGATCCTGCTGGAGCTGGCGGTCCGCAGCCGTCCCCGTGCCGTCACCGAGGTGCCCTTCGTCTTCCAGGACCGCTACGCGGGCGAGTCCAAGGCGACCGTCCGGGAGGGAATGCGCTTCCTCGCCCACCTGGTGACGTTGCGCACCGCGTCGCCGGTCGCGCGGGCGCTGGTCTTCGGCTTGATCGGGCTCACCGGCTTCGTGCCCAACCTGGCGGCGTTGGCCGTGCTCACGTCCGCGGGTATGCACTATGTGCCCGCCGAGATTGTCGCGAACCAGTTCGGCGTGCTGTGGAATTTCCTGCTGATCGAACTGCTGCTGTTCCGGGAACGCCGTCGCCATCGCCACTGGGCCGACCGCTTGGGCCGGTTCGGGCTGCTGGCCAATGCCGACCTGGTGCTGCGCATCCCGCTGATCACGATGCTCGTCGGACGACTGGGGATGGGGGTGTTCACGGCAACCGCGTTCGCCCTGGTCGTGACCTTTGTCCTGCGGTTCGCGGGCACCGAGATGCTGGTCTACCTGCCACGCCGCGGCCGCCGGGCAGCCGGCCGCCGGGGAAAGATCGAGGAGGCCTGATGACGAGAAGAGTACGCGGCCCCTTCGCGGCCGCCACCGCCTTCATCCTCGCAGCCATGGCGGCGCCCTTCCTCCTGCTGTCCGCCCCCGAGGCGGCACAGGCGGGCACCAACCTCATCATCAACCCCGGCTTCGAGACGGCCGGAAGCGGCGACATGCCGGCCTGCTGGGAGAAGTCCGGCTGGGGCGACAACGACTTCACCTTCACCACCACCGCCGACGCGCACTCCGGGAGCAAGGCGGTGACGGTCGCCCTGACCCGGCGCGTGGACGGCGACCGCAAGGCGATGATGACCGAGACCCCCGACTGCGCCCCGCACGTGACGACGGGTCAGCAGTACGACCTGTCGGTCTGGTACAAGTCGACGACCGCCGACACCGCGGTCACCCTCTTCCGGCACGACACCACGGCCGGCTGGCAGTACTGGACCGACCTGATGAACCCGGCGGTCAGCGCAGCCTGGAACAAGGCCGAGGTGCGTACCCCGCCGGTTCCGGCCGGCACCGACCAGCTCACCTGGGGCGTGTCCGTCTACGGCGTCGGCAGCGTCACCACCGACGACTACACCGCCGAACTCGTCGGCGGCACACCGCCGGATCCGGCGTGCACCGGCACGGCTGCGGAATGCCAGGACGGCAGGTGGGACGTCCTGCCTGCGCAGAACCCGGTGCGTTCGATGCACTCCGTGGTCCTGAAGAACGGCAAGGTGCTGCTCATCGCAGGCTCCGGCAACAATACCGACAACTTCGCGGCCGGCAGCTTCACTTCCGCCGTCTACGACCCCGAGGCCGGCACCTACAAGGTCATCCCCACCCCCGACGACATGTTCTGCTCGGGCCACATCCAGCTGTCCGACGGCCGTGTCCTGGTCCTGAGCGGCAACAAGGCCTACCCCGCCGCCGATGGCTCGCACGGCTACGAGGGCTACCGGCACAGCTATGTCTTTGATCCGGACACCGAGACCTACACGCAGACCAATGACCTCAACGACGGCCACTGGTATCCCTCGGCGACCGAGATGGGCAACGGGGACGTGATGTCCTTCGGCGGCCTGCGCGAGGACTCCACCGGCTCGGTGACGGCCGAGAAGTGGTCGGCCGCGCAGAACAACTGGCTCCCGCTGTCGCAGGTCAACCAGACCTGGTCCTACTGGGGGCTGTACCCGTCGATGATCCTGATGCAGGACGGCCGGCTCTTCTACTCCGGCAGCCATGTCTTCGGCAACGGCACGCCGGGCACCGGCTCGGCGGTCTACGACTACGACGCCAACACCGTCACGCCCATCAACGGCCTGCAGAACAAGGACCAGCGCGACCAGTCGGCCAGCGTGCTGCTGCCCCCGGCGCAGGACCAGCGGGTGCTGACCATCGGCGGCGGCAACATCGAAAGCAACCCCGACGCCAACCGGCTCACCGACCTCATCGACCTGAAGCAGCCGAACCCGGCGTACTCCGCAGGACCGCTGCTGCCCCAGGGCACGGTCGACCTGCCGACGGGCACCGTCCCGGAGACCGGCGTCCAGGGCAAGATGTACGTCTCGGCCGTCCTCCTGCCCGACGGCAAGGTCCTGGAGACCGGCGGCGGACTGCACAACCGGGCCGACCCCGTCCACGAGGCCTCGATCTTCGACCCGCAGACCGAGACCTTCGCCTCCGTGGCCGCCGACCCCCAGGCCCGCGGCTACCACTCCTCTGCCTTCCTGCTGCCGGACGGCCGCGTGATGGCCACCGGCGACAACCCCGGCAACGGCACGTGGAACCACAATGTGTCGATCTACACGCCGGCCTACCTCTTCAAGGGCCCCCGGCCGCAGATCACCTCGGTCGCCGACAGCCACTGGACCTACGGCAGCACCCAGCGGATCACCGTCGACCGCACCATCGCCAGAGCCGAACTGATCCGCCCGGCCGCAGTCACCCACTCCTCCGACCCCAACCAGCGCTTCATCGACCTGCCGATGACCGTCAACGGCACCACCATTGACCTCAACGTCACCAGCAACCCCAATGTGGCGCCGCCCGGCTGGTACATGCTCTTCGCGGTCGACGCCAACGGCGTGCCCTCGGTGGCGAAGTGGGTCCACCTGGACGCTCAGGCAAGCGCCACCGCGCTGCGCTCCACGGCTTCGGCCGGCGCGGACATCCCGTCCCCGCACATCCATGACTTCGCAAAGGACCTGGCGAACAAGCCCCAAAAGCCAGGGAAGAAGCGCACCTCGGCCTCGGTGGACGTCCACGTCTCCGGCTGCGACAACCGCTACGGTACGCCCGACCTCTGCGTCCCGACGGTCTTCCCGGGCACTGTCAAGAGCACTACGGCCGCCCGCTGCACATGGCTGAGTAGACACGATTTCCAGCTGCCGTTGAAGGTCAACGGTACCGCCGACCCGCTGCGGCTCGATCCGAACCACAACGGCCTGGCCTGCGACCGTACCGACGGCGAGGCGCCCAGGTGACAGCTGTACGGCGGCGGCTCACCGTCGGGCGCTTCGCCGTCTCGCCCAGCCGCCGCACACCTGATGGCCGAGACGGAGTGCGGCCACCCCTCGCGTGGCCCCTGCCCCCGCCGTTTGCGGTGCACGTCCGGGCGCACGCCCTGACCGACGGTATCTCCAGGTCATGGCTGAGCGTCGTCTCTATCCCGGTGATCCGTCCGATGCCCACTGGCGTGATCGAGTCGGTGCTCAGCGTCTGACACGCCGAGCCGCGTCGGCAGGTTAGCCTGCTCCGGCGTCGCGCGTAGCCGCGAGGAAGCCGTCAACGGTGAGTGTGGCGTGGGAGATCAGCGGATACCGCAAGATCATCGCGTCGTAGGTCGACCGCCCTCCGGCCGCCGCGGTGAACGTGGTCACGTGATAGCCGTGTTCCTGCAACTGAGCTCGGGTCGATCAGATCGACCTGCTGATCCTGCACCAGGCACTCCCCTCGGACTTCGACAGGACCCGAAGGAACTGCTGATCGAGGCGACGTACCGGCACGAAGTGCAGCTCCTGTGCGAGGCGGCGCCCGACCTCGCGGCCGCGCTGCCCCCGGTGGACGCGCTGCGGACATGGATGGAGCGCTTCATCGAGTTCATGGCGACCAAGCACGGCATGGCCGACGCACTCCGGGTGGTCCTGACCGACGACGGCCAGCGGCTGCAGACCCGCGTCGACCTCGCCGAAGCGATCGACCGCCTTCTCGCGGCCGGCACCAGCCATGGAGCGACCCGGGAAGACGTGAGTGCCCAGGACGTCCTGATGGCGCTCGGGGGAATCAGCCTCATCGCCGGCAACGAGCGCCGGCCCGAGCTCGCCAGGAAACTCATCGACCTGCTCCTGCACGGCGTCCTGGCAAACTGACCGTCACTCGGCCCCATCACCTGCGACCGGAAGTTGATCACTCTGCTGCGTGGCGGTCGGTTGCGAGGCCGGCCCGATGTCGTACAGGGTGAGTGCTTCTCGTCAATACGCCGTGCCGGCCGCCGCCCTCACCGGAGAATTGTGGTGACTGACCTGGGGGAATCTTGACCCGGTTCGCATGACCAGACTCCGATAAAATGGGCGGGTCGGGAAACATCCGCTTCACCGCGAAGGTAGATCTGTCCGCCCGTGCGGCCAGGTCGGCCGACCGATCTGGAGGGCACTCTTATGGTCAAACAGATCACCTGCCGCAGAGTCTACGAGGAGACCTCGCCGCAGGACGGGAAGCGCGTACTTGTCGACCGGGTGTGGCCACGGGGCATGCGCAAGGAGGACGCGCATCTGGATGAGTGGCTGCGTGATGTCGCCCCGTCGAGCGAACTACGCAAGTGGTACGGCCATGAGACCAGTCGCTTCCCCGAATTCCGTCGTCGCTATGTGGCGGAACTGCGCGACGCGGGGCACCGTGAGGCGGCCGAGCATCTGCGTGACCTGGCGGCGCACGACAAGCTCTTGCTGTTGACCGCCACCAAGGACGTGGATCACAGCCAGGCAGCTGTCCTGGCTGAGTGGCTGACCAAGAAACGGTGACACACATACGAGGGTCCACAAGGACGGCAAGCCGTTGATTTCGATCGTCGACGGGTGGGGGTAAGCGCGTGTCGCGTGCACCGTCGGCGTGGGTTGCACACTCCTTCCCACGGTCACCGCTCGCTGCTGGTCAAGCAGCGTAGGTCTCGGTATGCACCAGCAGCCGCAGGCGCCGCAACGAGCCTTGCTGGAGGCGGACCAGGAGGGCGGCGAGGAAGGCGCGATCCGCGGGAGAAGGGACGCCGTGGCGATGGGCGTCGCGCCGGTGAAGGACGGCATGCCCGCGCAGTTGAAGGCCGCCGTGGTCGAGGGCAGCGGAAACGCCTTCATGAACGGTGTGCATGCCGCCGTTCTCGTCACCGCTGTTCTGTGTCTCGTGGGTGCTCTCCGCGCCGCCGTGGGCTTGCGCGGCGACACCGGCTCCCCTGCCACCGACGGCTGACGGCGGGTCGGGCGGAGAGGCGGGCCGAGGCCGGGCGCACGGCCCCGTCTGCCGCGTCCCGGTGTGCGGCAGACAGGGCCGTGCGCGTCGATCGTCCCGGTGACGTCCTGAACTCGCTGAGCTCAGGGGCGGAGGACGGTGGGGGCGGATTCCGCTCTGCCCGCGCTTCCGGGAGCCGGCGGTGCGGACACCTTGTCCTCGGGAGAGTGGCGGTGGACTCCGATCATGCCGAAGGCGGTCAGGGCCGCCGCGACGGTGGCCGCCACGCCGCACACCAGGAACGCGGTGCTGAAGCCGCTGCCCAGGGCGTCCAGGGCCAGGCCGTGCGCCGCTGATCCCGGGGCGCCGGGCGGCAGGCTGTTCACGGCGATGGGCCCTCCGGCCCCGGCGATCTCCCGTGCCGCCGCCGCTTGACCGGCCGGCAGGTCCGTGCCGGCCAGGTTCGTCGCGAAGGCCGACCCCGCGTTGCCGAGGGCGACCGCGCCGACGACGACGGGACCGAGGACGAAGCCGAGGTCGCGCAGCATATTGGTGGTGGCGCTGGCCATGCCCGCCAGGTTCAGGGGCACGCTGTTCAGCGCCACGGCCGTCACCGAGCTGACGGTCAGGGCGAAACCGATGCCGATCAGCAGGGCGGGCGCGACGAACGCGCCGAGTCCCGGGTCGGTGACATCCAGGCGGGTGAACAGCAGGCAGCCGATCGCCATCAGGACGAATCCGGAGGTCAGCAGCCAGGACGCGGCGACCCGGTGGAGCAGCCGCGAGACGACCGGGATGAGGAGGAAGGCGGGTCCCTGGAGGAGCAGGAACAGGATCGCGACGCGGATCGGGTCCTGGTGCTGTACCGGGCCCATCCACATGCTCATCGCGAAGCAGGCGCCGAGGAAGGCGAGCATGCCGATGACCGCGACGACGGACGACACCGTGAAGGCCCGGTTGCGGAACAGCTTCAGGTCGAAGATCGGCGACTCGGCCCCCAGCTCCACCACGGCGAACCCGGCGAGGAAGCATATGCCGAAGATGAAGGCGAGCATGACGGGAAGGGTGGTCCAGCCCGACTCGGGCCCCTCGACGGCGCCGTACAGCACGAGGACGAGACCGCTGGCGAAGGTGATCTGACCGGCCACGTCGAACTTTCGGCCCTCGGGCGCCTTCGACTCCGTGGCCAGCACCAGGGTGAGCACCATGCTGACCAGGGCGAGTCCGACGAGCACCGAGAAGGACCCGCGCCACGACCCGACCTCGGCGAACATGCCGCCGAGCAGAGGTGAGACGGCGGCGCCGGCGGACAGGAAGCCGCTCCAGAGCGCCACCGCGTGCGCCCGTTCCCGCATGCTGCGGGTGACGGCGGTGATCGCGGTGAGCGAGCCGGGGAACATGGCGCCGGCTCCCAGCCCGTTCAGGGCGGCGCCGATCCACAGCACCTGGACGTTCGGTGCGAGCGCGGCCACGGCACTGCCCGCGGCGACCAGGACCGTGCCGGCCACGACGAGCCGTCGCCGTCCGAAGAGGTCGCCGAGGACACCGAAGGTGAACTCGAAGCAGACCACGGCGATCATGAACGCGGCGGTGATCCACGTCAGTTGGGATCCGTGGGTGTGCAAGTCCTCCTGGAAGAGCCCGAGGAGCGAGGCCGGCAGCGCGTTCGCGACCTGGGCCACGAAGACCGCGCCGCAGGCGGCAGCCAGTGTTCCCGCGTAGCCCGCCATCCGGGCGGCCCCCGCGGTTGGGCCCTGGGACGTCGTCGTCCCGTTGTTGAGCGTCATTGCTGATTCTCCCTGGCTGGGAAAGAAGGGCACCCGGGAAGCGGGAGCCTCGAGAGCTGGAAGTGCTCGGCTCTGCGTGCGCGGTGGGGGAGAGGGGCACGACGCGAGACGGCGCGATGCCGTGGAGAATGACACTCGCTTTACGCCACGTCAATGATATGTTCAGAACCTAAGTCCAATGGACTATCTGCCACAGAATCATTCTCCCTGTCGTGCGAGTCGGGAGTCTCAGCGCTCCGCCAGGTCCTCCTTCAGTGCGTGGGCCGCTGCATTCAGGGCCGTGACCAGGGACTGGAGGTGGTGCGGGTCGTAGCGCACGCTGGGCATCGACACCGACAGGCCGGCCAGCGCGGTGCCGTCCCGGTCGCGCACCGGTACGCCCACAGCGACCAGACCCCGCTCGGACCGTTCTTTGTTGACGGCGAACCCGTTGCGCCGCAGCCGTTTCAGCTCCGTGCGCAGGCGGGTGAGATCCGGTCGGTCGGCCGGACGGTCGCGGTAGCGCTCGGGGGCGTACACCTCGTCCAGTTCCTCGTCGGAGAGGTCGGCGAGCAGGAGCAGTCCCGCTGTGGTGCGGTGCGCCGGGAACACCATGCCCTCCCGGGAGCCGACCCGCAGGGCCTGCCGGCACTCGACGCTGGCGATGAACCGGGCCGTGTCCCCGGTGCGCACCGTCAGGTTCGCGGTCTCGTCCAGCAGGTCGACGACCCGGTGCAGGTGGGGCAGGGCCGCCGCGCGCAGCCGCGAGACCAGGGACTGTGAGTGCGCGGCGAGTTCCAGCACAGGTCCCGCGCGGTAGACGCGGTCCTCGTCCTGCACGGCGAAGTCCCGGTAGACCAGCATCGCCAGGATCCGGTGGGCGGTGGACCGGGCGACGCCCAGCCGCTCGGCGATCTGCGAGACGGTCGCGCCGCCCTCCATCTGCAGGATGGTCGCCGCCCGCAGCGCGTGGTCCACGCTGGCGATCGGGTAGGGCGGCGGTGTCTTCAGCGGCTTGTCCATGGCGTGCCTCCTTGATTCTGCTCTCCAGAATCCCCATGTTCTCTTACCAGACGCGGCGCACGCTGATGCCGTGACTGAGACCTCCATGACCCAAGACATCGCCACGGGTTCCCCGGTCCGGCTCCAGGCTGTCGCCGCGGAGGGGCAGCCCGAGGTCACCCCGGCACTCGAGGAGCTCTACCGCGGGTTCGAACAGGAACTGCTCGTCCCGCTGTGGACCGAGATCGGCGACCTGATGCCGGCCCACCCGCGCTCGCGCGCCGTGCCGCACCTGTGGCGCTGGGAGCGGCTGCGGCAACTGGCGGCCCAGGCCGGCGACCTGGTTCCCGTCGGCCGCGGCGGCGAGCGCCGCGCCATCGCGCTGGCCAACCCCTCCCTCGGCGGACGGCCGTTCGCCACCCCGACGCTGTGGGTGGCCATCCAGTACCTCATGCCCGGTGAGGACGCCCCGGAGCACCGGCACACCCAGCATGCCTTCCGCTTCGTCGTCGAGGGCTCGGGCGTGTGGACGGTCGTCGGCGGCGACCCGGTCCCGATGAACCGTGGCGACTTCCTCCCGCAGGCGGGCTGGAACTGGCACGCCCACCACAACGCCACCTCCGAACCGATGGCGTGGATCGACGGCCTGGACATCCCCTTCCAGTACGTCACCGAGGCGCAGTTCTTCGAGTTCGGCCGCGACGAGATCAGCGACGCCGAGCGCATCACCCCGCAGCGGTCGCGCTCCGAGCGCCTGTGGGGCCACCCCGGCCTGCGCCCGCTGGCGGCCGCCCCGCCCACGCCGGGCAGCCCGCTGCTGTCGTACAAGTGGGACTACACCAACGCCGCTCTCCGCGACCAGCTCCTGCTGGAGAAGGAGGGCTTCGGCGGCACCGTGGGGCCCGGTCACGCCGCGGTGCGCTACTCCAACCCCCATGACGGCTCCGACGTCCTGCCGACCGTCCGCGCCGAGTTCCACCGCATCGCCCGCGGCGCCGAGACCGCGCCGGTGCGCGAGACCGGTTCGTCGGTCTACCAGGTCTTCGACGGCTCCGGCGTGGTGACCGTCGGCGACACGTCCTGGACGGTGACCCGCGGCGACCTGTTCGTCGTTCCGTCCTGGGAGCCGTTCGCCGCCAGGTCCGAGGCCGGCACGACCGACTCCGACGAGGGAGCCCTCGACCTCTTCCGCTTCTCCGACGCGCCCGTCTTCGAGGCGCTCCGGCTCAACCGCACCCAGAAGGACGCCTGACCATGAAGCTCGCCACCATCCGCACCGCCGAGGGCACCAGGGCGGTCCGTCTCGACGGCGACCTCCTGGTCGATCTCGGGTACGCCGACCTGGGCGAGCTGTTCGCCGAGGCCGACTGGCAGGCCAGGGCCGCCGCCTCCGGCACCACCCACCCCGCCGACGGCGCCGACTTCGCGCCGGTCGTGCCCAACCCATCCAAGATCATCTGCGTCGGGCACAACTACACCGGCCACATCAAGGAGATGGGCCGGGAGCTGCCGGACTACCCGACCCTCTTCCCGAAGTTCGCCGACACCCTTCTCGGCGCCGGTGACGACATCGCCAAGCCGACCGAGACCGACGCGCTCGACTGGGAGGTCGAGCTGGCGGTCGTGATCGGCAAGGCGGTACGCCGCGCCGACGAGCAGCAGGCCGCCGACGCGATCGCCGGCTTCACCGTCATGAACGACATCTCGGTGCGCGACTGGCAGTTCCGCACCATCGAGTGGACCCAGGGCAAGATCTGGGAAGCCTCCACCCCGGTCGGCCCCTACGTCGTCACCCCCGACGAGGTCGGCGGCGTCCGCCCCTCGCTCGAGGTGAAGACGGTCGTCGACGGGCAGGTCATGCAGCAGGACGACACCGGCACGCTGCTGTTCGACCCGGTGTTCCTGGTGCGGTACATCTCCACCGTCATCACCCTGCGCCCCGGCGACATCATCGCCACCGGCACCCCTGCCGGCGTGGGCAACGCCCGCGACCCGAAGGTCTTCCTGCTCCCCGGCAACACCGTGGTCACCGAGATCTCCGGTCTGGGCGCCTGCACGAACAAGGTGGTCGAGGCATGACGGACGCCGCACGGACCTCCGCCGACGCGCGCGTGTGGGCCCGCACGGGCACGAAGCTGGTGCACGCCGCCGTCGCGGACCTCGACGAAGCCGGCTTCTCGGCCGACAGCGTGCTGCCCGGCTGGACCCGCAAGCACCTCGCCGCTCATGTCGCCGCGAACGCCGACGCCCTGTGCAACCTCGTGCACTGGGCGGCCACCGGAGAGGAGACGCCGATGTACGCCTCCGCCGAGGAGCGCGCCGCCGGCATCGCCAAGGGCCCGACCCTGTCCGCCGAGGATCTCCGGTCCTGGCTGACCGCCTCCGCGCAGAAGCTCGCCGAGGGGCTGGACCGGCTCACCGACGACCAGTGGCAGCACAGGGTCGTCACCGCCCAGGGCCGCACGGTCCCCGCCACCGAGTTGCCGTGGATGCGCGCCCGCGAGGTGTGCGTCCACGCCGCCGACTTCGGCACCGGCACCACCTTCGCCGACCTGCCGGACGGCTTCCTGACCGCGCTGGTCGACGAGATCCGCGAGAAGCGCGGACCGGCCGACGTGCCCGACGGGCCGCTGCCGGAGGTCGCGGCCTGGCTGACCGGTCGTCCACACTCGCTCGCCGACGCTCCCGAGCTCGGCCCGTGGCTCTGAGGAGTTGAGTCATGTCCCATCCTGATGTGATCGTCGTCGGCGGCGGCATCGGCGGCCTCGGCGTCGCGTTCTCGCTGACCCGCCAGGGCCAGAGCGTCCGCCTGCTGGAGCGCGCCCCAGCCTTCGGCGAGGTCGGCGCCGGCATCCAGCTCGCGCCCAACTGCACCCGCATCCTCGACGACTACGGCCTGCTCGAGGAAGCCAAGAGCCTCGGCGTCGTCCCGGACTCCATGGTCATGCGCGATGCCGTCGACGGCGTCGAGCTGACCCGGCTCGACCTGCGGGACCTGGAGAGGCGCCACGGCTACCCGTACCTGGTCATCCACCGCAGCGACCTGCACGGTCTGCTTCTGCGCGCGTGCGAGCGCGTCGGCGTCGAGCTGATCACCGACGCGCAGGTGACCTCGTACCAGAACACCGACGGCGGCGCCCGCGTGGCCCTCGCCTCCGGCGAGACGCACGAGGCCGGCGTCGTGATCGCGGCCGACGGGCTGCACTCCCCCGCCCGCAAGCTGCTCGTCGACGACGAGCCCGTCTCCTCGGCGTACGTCGCCTACCGCGGCACCGTGCCCGCCGAGCTGCCGCGAGTGGAGTCCGTCGACCTCGGCGAAGTTGTGGTGTACGTCGGGCCCGCCTGCCACTTCGTGCACTACGGCCTGCGCGGCGGCGAGCTGCTCAACCAGGTCGCCGTCTTCGAGTCGCCCAAGGCGCTGGCCGGGCAGCAGGACTGGGGCACGCCCGACGAGCTCGACGCCGCCTTCGCCAAGACCTGCGACTTCGTCCGGGACGGCCTGCCGTTCATGTGGCGGGACAAGTGGTGGCGGATGTTCGACCGTGACCCGATCATGAACTGGGTCCATGGCCGGATAGCGCTGCTCGGTGACTCCGCGCACCCGCCGCTGCAGTACATCGCGCAGGGCGCGATCATGGCGATCGAGGACGGCTGGGTGCTGGGCGAGCACGTCGCCCGCAACCGGGCCGCCGACGGCACGGTCGACTGGGGCACCGCCCTTGCCGCCTACCAGGCGGTCCGCCCGGAGCACTGCCGCCGCGTGCTGAGCACCTCCCGCACGTGGGGCGAGCTGTGGCACCTCGACGGCGTCCCCCGCGAGCAGCGCAACGCACTGCTGCGCGCCCGCGACACCTACGACTACTCGTTCGTCGACTGGCTGTACGGCCCGACCGCGCTGACGCCGGACCAGGAGCCGCCCATGTTCACGCCGATCCCGCTGTCCTCGGCGGACGCCGAGGCCTCGCTGACGGTCGTGGAAGGCAGTGCAGCGTGAGCGATACCTACCTGTACGCGGCCGTCCGTACCCCGAGCGGCCGCTTCAACCGAGCCCTCGCGGGGGCGCGCCCCGACGATCTCGCCGCGACCGCGCTGACCGGCCTGCTGGACCGGGCGCCCGTCCTGGACCGCGCCGCGATCGACGACGTGGTGTGCGGCAACGCCGACGGCGCCGGCGCGGACAACCGCAATGTGGGCCGTACTCCTGGCCGGGCTGCCGGTGGGCGTGCCTGGCCCGGACGGAGTCCGCGTGTGGGAGACGTACGGCATCACGGTGGCTGACCTGCGCAGGCGGCTCTCCCTCGACCTGCTCGCCCGAGCCGCGACCGGTGTCCTGTGCCGAGCGGCACGGGGCACCGGCCGCCCATCCTGCTTTACAGTTCGTCAAGGAGTTATGCGGGGCGTGCGGCGCGGAGTCGGTCCGTACGGTCATCGTGCGGCGGCGCGTTAGGATCCCGGCATGGCGAACCTTCGACAGGCGCAGAAGCAGATGACGCGCCGCTTGCTGCTGGAGTCGGGACTCGAGCTGTTCAAGACGAAGGGGTACGCCGCCACGACGGTCGACGACATCGCGACCGAGGCGGGCACCACCCGGGTGACGTTCTACGCCTACTTCCCCTCCCGCAGCGAGCTGATGAAGGCGCTCATCGACGAGCAGCTCAACGAGGCTCTGCAGCGTGTCAGTTCACCCGAGCACGGCTCCACGGCCCAGAGCCTGGTTGCGACGGTGGCCGACGGGACGCCGGAGGCGATCAATGCCTGGCTGCGGCGTACCGCCGACAGCTGGCCGACGATCCGGCCGATCATCCGCGTGGGCCGGGACGCCGCGGCGGTCGATCCGGAACTCGCCGACCTGGTGGAGCGATGGCTGGAGGAGGCCATCAGCGACATCGAGGACGGACTGACGGCGGCCGGGCGCTTCGCCCCCCATCAGCGCCGCTTCCGGGGCGTACTGGCGATGGCCGAGCTGGACTACGTCGCCCAGCACTGGGAAGGTGCGGACTGGAAGCTCACGCGCGAGCAGATGCTCGACGAGCTCAGCTCCAGCTGGGTGCGGTTGCTGACCTGACCGCCGCCGGGAGCCGGGCCGGTGTCAGATCTCTGCCGCGGCGTCGAACAGCAGCGTCCGGAGCCATGCGACGAAGGACCGGTCGGACAGGCGTGGGTTCCACACCATGTCGATGCCGAGCCCGGGCAGCGGGAACGGGAACTCCTCGATCCGCACGTCGGCGAGCGTCTGCATGGTGGCGGCGACCCGGTAGCGCAGGAGGGCGACGCCGCCCGCGCGGGCCACGAGGAACGGCACCAGCAGGAAGTCGGAGATCCACTGACCGACGCGGTAGGGGATCCCCTTGTCCTCCAGCACCGAGTACGGGAAGACCCGCCGGTCGGTGTCGACCACGATGTGCGGCTCGGTGGTGAGCAGGTCGAGCGCACTCGCCTGGGGCGGGGTGTCCGGTGAGGCCACCACCACGCAGCGGTCGTCGTACAGCCGCTCGCGCGGATACGGCGAGAAGTGCCCCTCGGAGATCAGTACCACGTCGACGCCCCCCTCGGTGAAGGTGGCCTCGGTCGGCACCGTGATGGTCCGCACGCGCAGCGTGGCGTGCGGCGCGCGCTCGGCGACGAGCCGCGTCAGCCGGGGGCCGATGACGAACGCCGTGCTGTTCGTCATGGCGACCGTGATGACCCGCTCGTCCGTGACGGGGTCGAAACAGGGGAAGTCGACGATCTGGGCCGTCTGTTGCAGCGCGCTGCGCAGCGGCGCGATCAGCTCCAGCGCACGCGGGGTGAGCGTGACGCCGCTTCCCTGCCGGACGACGAGCTCGTCGCCCAGCAGACGCCGCATCCTGGTCAGGGCGTGGCTCATGGCGGGCTGCGACAGTCCCACCCGTTCCGCCGCCCTGGTCACCGAACGCTCCTCCAGAAGCGCGAGGAGGGGCACCAGCAGGTTGAGATTGACCGACGCCAGCCGGTCCAGCCCCGAAGCCCGGGTGCCCTCACCGTCGCCGTTCATGGAGCAAACCCTACGCGGCCGCCCAGGTCATGCGGCGCAGCCGGGGAATGGGGATGCGGTGGTTGAGCGCCGCGGCCGTGGTGGTGCCGTCCTCCTGCGACCAGGTCATCAACGCCGGCCCGCCGCCGGGCTCTCCGTCGGCGTACGCCGGCTCCCCGGCCGCCGGGAGGTGTCCCACCGCCTTGAGGGTCAGTCCGAACTGCTCGGTCCAGAAGTAGGGCTGGAACGCGAGCGGCGGTGCGTCCTCGCCGTGGACGAGCGCCCGGGCGGCGGCCTTCGCCTGCTCGATGGCGCTGCTCCACAGGGGGACGCGGCGCAGGCCTTGCGGGGTGGGGAAGGCGGCGAGGTCGCCGACGGCCGCGACCTCGGGACGGGCGAGGCCCCGCGAGTCGACCGGGACGGCGCCGTTCACGACGAGACCGGTGCCGGCGAGCCACTCCGTGTTGGGTACGTCGCCGACGGCCGTGAGCAGGATCTCCGCCGCAAGGACCGCGCCGTCCTCCAGCACGACCCGGGCGTCGCCCGCACGCCCTTCGACCCGGGCCCTGCCGGTCTCGACGACGGTGAGCCCCCGGTCGCGCGCGGCGGCGACGAAGGCACCGGCGAGGTGCGGACCGAGTTGATCGGTCAGCGGCATCCCCTGGGAGACGAGGGTGACTCGGCAGCCGGTGGCAAGGCATCCCGAGGCGATCTCCATGCCGAGCGGGCCGCCGCCGACGACCAGGACCGAGGGCCGGTCCGCGAGGCGGCGGCGCAGCGTCAGCGCGTCGTCGAGTCCGCGCAGGGTGACCTCGTCGGGCAGCTCGGACAGCCGCCGCGCCCGGGAGCCCGTGGCGAGGACGACGCGGTCGTACGGCAGGGCGGTGCCGTCGTCGAGCGTGACGAGCCGTCGGTCGAGGTCGAGCCCGGTCGCGCGCACGCCCAAAAGCTCGGTCGCCCCGTGGCCGGCCGGCGGGAGCGCGTGCGAGGACATGTCGTCGCTGTCGAGCAGCAGTGCCTTCGACAGGGCGGGGCGGCTGTACACCGGGTGCGTCTCGTCGCCGACGACGGTCAACTCGCCGTCGAACCCGGCGTCGCGAAGCGTGTGGGCGGCGGTGAGCCCGGCGATCCCGTTGCCGACGACGACGCGTTCCAGGGTGCCGGCGCTCATTCGACCCTCAGCGCGGCGACCGGGCACACCCGGGCGGCGGCGTTCGCCAGAGCGGCGTCGGCCTGGTCGACTTCCTCGCGATCGAGCACCAGCTCCGCGTCGTCGTCGAGATGCATGAGCTGCGGGGCGGCCTCTTCGCACAGGCCGTGGCCCTCGCAGCGGGCGCGGTCGAGAACGATCCTCATGCGGGGATCACCTCCAGGACAGGGAGCTCTTCGATGCTCCGGGTGATGTTGCTGGGAACACGGACCTCGGGTCCGACGACGAGGCGCTTGACGCGCCGGGAGAGTGCCTCGATCACGGCGTGGGCCTCCAGGCGGGCGAGTCCCTGGCCCGCGCAGCCGTGCGGGCCGTATCCGAACGACAGATGGTCGACCGGGTTGGGTTCGACCAGGAAGGTGTCGGGGTCGTCGTAGTGCCGGGGGTCGCGGTTGCCGGCGCCGAGCAGTAGCGCGATCTGTGCGCCCGCCGGGATGACGGTGCCCTCGACATCGACGTCCCGGGTGGCGAGCCGGCCCCAGACGTTGACGGGAGACCAGAAGCGCAGCACCTCGTTGAACGCCCCCGGTATCAGGGCCGGTTCGACGCGAACCCGGTCGAGCTGGTCGGGATGCGCGGCGAAGAGGGCGACGATGTTGCCGATCGCCGCGACGGTCGTGTCGACGCCGGCGCCCAGGTACTGGTGGATGATGTGGCCGGCCGTGCCCTCGGGGACGGCGCCGCGCGCCTCGGCCTCGAAGATGCCACGGCCCACGGAGCCCTCGGCCAGGTCGTCGGCCGTGACCTCGGAGCACCATCCGTACAGTTGCCCGGCGATGGGGAAGTTCTCGGCCGTGCGCTGGTTCATCGGGCCGAGGACCTGCATGGCGGCCTGGCCCCAGCGCAGCATGTTGTCGCGTACGTGGCCGGTGAAGCCGATCAGGTCCGCGACGACCTCCAGCGGGAAGGCGCGGGCGAGAGCGTCGACGGCCTCGAAGGAGCCCTGCATGACAAGATCGGCGACCAGGGCGTCCGCCTTCGACTCGATCCGGTCCTTCAGGCCGCGCAGGGCGCGCGGCGAGAGGTTCTCCGTGAGCGTGGCGCGCAGCCGGGTGTGCACCGGCGGGTCGGACGCGAGCGAGGTGCCGGTCAGCGCCCGGTTGGCCGCCGGGTTGAACGCGATCGACGCCGAGGAGAAAGACTCCCAGTCCGCGAGTGCGCCGCGGATGACGTCGTACCGCGTCAGTGCGTAGACGTCGTTCTTCGGCAGGTGGACGACGGGGCCCTGTTTTTGCAGCTCGGCGTGGACGGGGCAGGGGTCCAGGACGACCTCGTCGGCGAAGAGGTCGACTTCGGAGGTGGGCGGAGTGTTCATGTCCTCAGTGAAAGTGGCCGACCTTACATCCATCAAGTGAATGATTCACATGGCATTACATGCACGACATTCATGTGCCCGGCCGGCATGCGCCCGTGCTCTGATTTTCCGCCCTGGCGCAACCCTCCGTGCGTTTCGTTTTCGTGGTGTTCGTTTCATTGACGTTATGTAAAGCGAATGGCTAACGTGACGGCAGCCACAGGGTGCACGGTCGCACCCCACACCGGACACGTGAGGCAGTCATGAGCGTGAACAGCAACACCGTGAACACCGTCCTGGGCCCGGTGCCGGCTGAGGAGTTGGGTGTCGTCTCGGTCCACGAGGCCCTGCTGTCGGTGCTCCCCGGTGCGGAGCACGCCTTCGACATCACCCTCGACCGGGCCGAGATCTTCGAGACGCTGGCCGCGAAGCTGAGGGACTTCCGCGCTCATGGCGGCGGCACGATCGTCGACAGCACCGGCATGTTCCACGGACGGGACGTCCGGCTGTACGAAAGCCTGTCCCGGACGACCGGTGTGCACATCGTCGCCTCGACCGGCCAGGGCCCCGAGGAACTCCTCGGCGGGTACTTCCGCACGCCGCAGACCAACCCGCCGACGCCGTGGCCGGCCGACAAGTTCGCCGACCTCTTCACCAAGGAGATCGCCGAGGGCATGGTGGTCCCGCGCGTGGAGCGCCGCGGCCCCGCCGGTCTGGTGGCCACCACCGCGACGCGGACCGGCATGACCGCGACCGATGAGAGCCTGTTCCGCGGCGCGGCCCGCACCGCCCTCGCCACCGGCGTCGCGGTCTCCGTCCGGTACGGCGCCGACGCCGTACACGACCTCGACACCGTTCTCGACGAGAAGCTGCCGGCCGACCGGGTCGTCGTAGGCGGGCTGGACCGCAAGGACGCCGTCGCCGCCGGCGCGCCCGCGAAGGTCGCAGGCCGCGGCGCCTACGTCGCGCTCGACCACGTCGGCACCGAGGACGCCGAGCACCTCACGGACGCCGAGCGCGCCGCCCTGGTCGCCGACCTCGTGAGGGCCGGTCTCACCGACCGGATCCTGCTCTCCGCCGGCGCGACCGGGGTGGCCATGGGGCACCCCGCCAACGACCTGCCGTACAGCCACGTCCTGACCGCCTTCGTGCCGCTGCTGAAGGCGCGGGGCCTCGGCGACGACGACGTGCGGCGGATGCTCGTGGCCAACCCGCGCGACCTGCTCGCGCTGCGCTGAGCGCGCCGGCCCGAACGACCGTCAAGTCCTCTTCTCAAAAGGTGAGTGTTGTGTCGAGAGTGAACACAGTCCTGGGGCCGGTCCCCGCCGAGGAGCTGGGTCTCGTGGCGATCCACGAGCACATCGGGTACGGCATGCCCGGCTCCGAGCTGGACACGAAGTGGTGGAAGACGCCCGAGCAGCGCTACGAGGAGACCGTCCCGAGGCTGCGGAGGTTCCACGAGCTGGGCGGCGGCACCTTCGTCGACGCGACCGGCATCTGCAACGGCCGTGACGTCGACTACTACAAGTCCCTGTCCGCGAAGACCGGCGTCCACATCGTCGCCTGCACCGGCTTCGTCGGCGGCGACACCGCTCTGCCGCACTTCGCCCGCGCCGACGTCGACTACCTCACCCGGCAGTTCGTCCACGAGATCACCGCCGGCATCGGCACCACCGGCAGTCCGGCCGGCGTCATCAAGGTCGGCGTGAGCCGCGGCGGCCGTATGACGGACCTGGACAAGCGCATCTACCGAGCCGCGGCCCGCGCCTCGCTCACCACCGGCGTGCCGATCCTCACCCACCTCGCGATCGACGCCGAGAACGCGATCGCGATCTTCAACGAGGAAGGCCTTCCCCTCGACCGCGTGCTGTTCGGGCACGTCGACGACGGCGTGAACGCCGACAGGACGCGCGACGTCTGGATCGCGGAGCAGGGCGGCCGCATCGGTTTCGACACCTTCGGCTATGAGACCGAGCTGCCGGACCCGCCGTTCTGGGCCCGCCCCCGCAAGGACCGGCTGGACCACTTCCTGCGGTTCATCGGCGACGGCCGGCTGAGGCAGGTCCTAGCCTCCGCCGACGCCAACTGCAGCCCGCTGGGCTGGCCGGGCGTCAAGGGACACACCGTCAACTACATCTTCGACGACCTCATCCCGGACCTTCGCGCCGTCGGCCTGGACGAGGCCGCCATCACGACGATCTTCGTCGACAACCCCGCCGACTTCCTGACCATCCAGAAGTAAGAGAGAACCACCATGCAGTCCTCGGACCTGAAGAACCTGAAGATCGCGGTCGTCGGAGCGGGATACGGCGGCGCGGCGGCGGCCAAGGCCCTGAGCCTGCTCGGCGCGGACGTGAACGTCTACGAGCAGGCGAACCAGATCCGCGAGGTCGGCGCCGGCATCGGTCTGCGCCCCGCCACCATCGACCGGTTCCGCCAGTGGGGCATCTTCGACGCGATCGCCGAGGTCAGCTCGCCCAGCGAGTACTTCGAGATCCTCACCGCCACCGGTGAACCGATCATGAAGGAGGCGTGGCCGGCCGCCGGGAACCAGACCCACACGCATCTGATCCACCGCGGCGACTTCATCGACGCCCTGCTGGGCGTGCTGCCCGAGGGCATGGTGCATCTCGGTCACAAACTGCAGACCGTCGAGGACAAGGGCGACAGCGCTGTCCTCACCTTCGCGGACGGCAAGACGGTCGAGGCGGACCTCGTCGTCGGCGCCGACGGCATCAAGTCGGTCGTGCGCCACCAGCTGTTCAGTGACAAGAGCCCGCTGTTCTCCGGCGAGCACGCCTACCGCGCCGTGATTTCGGTGGACGACGCCCACGGCATGGTCGTCGACGACAACCTCCGGATGTACATCGGCAAGGGCACGAAGATCTACCTGCTGCCGCTGAGGCACCGGGGCCAGGTGTCGTTCGACATCACCGCCCTGTGCCCGGACAGCACCTGGACACCCCAGGTCACCAAGGACGACCTGCTGAGGACGGTCGAAGGCTTCGACGAACGCCTGGTGAAGATCACGCGCGACCTCGACATGGACACCCTGAACATCCGCGCCGTCTACGACATCGACCCGGTCGACACCTGGCACTCCGGCTCCGTCGTCCTCGTCGGCGACGCCGCCCACTCGATGCTGCACCACCAGGGCCAGGGCGCGAACTCGGCCATCGAGGACGCCGGGGGGCTCGCCGACGCCCTGCGCGAAGCCGACTCCCTGAAGGAGGCACTGGCGCTGTACCAGGCCACCCGCAAGCCCATGACCGACAAACTGCAGGCCATCTCGCGCCAGGGCTGGACCGAAGACGAGATCAACGACGTCTTCCCCGGCCAGAAGCCCGCGGCGGCCGCCGCGCCGAAGGAGTGACGTCATGCCGCTGCATCCCGAGATCGCCAAGTTCGTCTCCGGCCTGCCCACCCCGCCCGAGGGCCCGCTCGACCCGGTCGCACTGCGCGCCGCCGACGAGGCGCATGTCGCTCCCGTGAAGGAACGCCTGCCGCTGCACTCGGTCGAGGACGTGACGGCACGGACCGCCTCCGGCGAGGTGCCGGTGCGGATCTACACGCTGGCCGAGGCCGACCGTCACGGTCTGCTGGTGTACTTCCACGGCGGCGCCTTCTTCCTCGGCAGCCTGGAGACGCACGACCACGTCGCGCGCTCCCTGGCCAAGGAGACCGGGCTCAAGGTCGTCTCCGTCGGCTACCGCCTGGCGCCCGAGGCCGCCTTCCCCGCCGGACTCGACGACTGCCACGCGGTCGTACGGTGGGTTGCCGAGGAGGGGGAGAACCTGGGCTGGGACGGCACGACCCTCGCTGTCGCCGGCGACAGCTCTGGCGGCAACTTCGCCGCCGCGGTCGCGGCCAGGGCACACGACGAGGGCTTCGACCGGATCACCCACCAGATCCTCTACTACCCTTCGCTCGACCTGGACTTCGACCTCGACCGCTACCCCTCGCTGCGGGAGAACGCCGTCGGCTACGGCCTGGAGACGGCGGGCCTGAGACCCTTCAACGCCTTCTACCTCGACAGCGGCGCCGACCCGGCGGACCCGCTCGTCTCGCCGATCAGGCGGACCGTCCTCGGCGGGCTGCCGCCCGCTCTCGTCGTCACCGCCGAGTTCGACCCGATGCGCGACGAGGGGGAGCTCTACGGCCGAAGGCTGCAGGAGGCCGGGGTCGGGGCGACGGTGCGCCGCTACGAGGGCGCGAACCACGGATTCGTCCAGCACTTCTCCTGGATCCCCGAGTACCACGAGGTCTTCGCCACGACCCGCGACTTCCTCAGCCGCCACTGACCGGGCGGCCTAAGCACGAGTTCAGAAAAGAGGACCATGACGCACGC
Organism: Streptomyces sp. NPDC046900; assembly: GCF_040644975.1. NCBI lineage: Bacteria > Bacillati > Actinomycetota > Actinomycetes > Kitasatosporales > Streptomycetaceae > Streptomyces > Streptomyces sp. NPDC046900. The sequence goes on from NZ_JBEYXD010000013.1 coordinate 194,578, forward strand.
AGTCACCGTCCATCCCTTGGTCTCGCCGTGGGGCCGCTTCGGTCTGTACAGCTTCTTCATCGACGCACCCGAACCGGCGATCGTCGACACCGGGATAGCGTCCTCGCCCGCCGAGGGGATGGCTTCGGCACTCGAGGCGATCGGGCGCCGCATCGAGGACGTGCGCTGGATCCTGCTGACGCACGGTCATATCGACCACGTAGGCGGGGCGTACGCCCTGTGGGAGCTCACCGGCCGACGTGCACAGGTGGTCATCCACGAGGCCGACGCACCGATGCTCCGCTCGCGGCGGGCCCATGTGGAGGAGTACCGCGCGGGACGCGGCCGGTACCTGGGTGATCCGGACGGGGAGGCGAAGGTGGCGGCGGCCGCCGACGCCGTCATCTCCGGCGAGATGGAACCCACCCTGCTCGTCGAGGGGGGCGAGACCCTGTCCTTGGGCGGTGACGTCACCGTGTCGGTGCACTCGATCCCGGGCCACACGCCCGGATCGGTCGCCTATGTCGTCGACGGTCAGCGGTCGGTGTTCACCGGCGACGCCGTGCAGGTCCACGGTGCCGCCAACGGCTTCCCCGGCTACACCGACCCGGCCGCCTACCGTGCCGGCCTGGAACACCTGCGCGACGAGGTCCGTCCGCGGCACCTGTACCTCGGGCACCCGTACCGCCGCGCCGATGGCACGCCGTACGGCGTCGAGCTCGACGAGGCACAGGCCCGGGAGGCCATCGCCCAGAGCCTCGTCGCCGAGCGTCGTGTCGCCGCGGCCGCCTGCGCCTGCCTGGAGGCCGGGCTGCGGGAGACGGACTCGCCGTACTCCCCCTTCACCCCCGTCGCCGACGCACTCGGCTACCGCGGCGACCCGACGCTCGAGCCGTCGCCGTTCTTCACCTCGCTGCACGGCTACCGCGCGCAGCACCACCAGACCGTGTAGTACAGGAGCTTCTCACCATGACCGACCTTCATACGATCCAGGCGGGCGGGCAGACCATCGTCGTCCGCAAGGACCTGCGGGTGCCGACGCGGGACGGCGTCCAACTCGCCGTGGACGCCTACCACGGAGTGGACGACACGCCGCGGCCGGCCCTGATCGCGATGAGCGCCTACGGCAAGGAGCTGCAGGCCCTCGGCCTCACCACACCGCCGCAGCGTCGGCCCAGCCCGATGTGGGACGGCTGCATCGAGGCCGGTGACATCGCCCGTGTCGTCCGCGAGGGCTACGTCCACGTCATCGGTGACATGCGCGGCACCGGCGACTCCGGCGGCGTCATGATCGGCAACTACAACTTCGGCGGGGTGTCGCAGGGGCAGGACCTCTACGACCTGATCGAGTGGGTCGCCGCGCAGCCGTGGTGCGACGGCAACGTCGGCATGATCGGCATCTCGTACTTCGGCTCGATGCAGGTGCTCGCCGCCGCCGAGCGTCCGCCGCACCTGAAGGCGATCTTCGTCAGTGGGGGGCACTACGACTTCTACGAGACGACATACCACGGCGGGATCATGTGGTTCATGCCGCGTGCCGCCCGCGAGGGCCGAGGCGGTGACTCCGGCATCGCGCACACCAACGTCAAGTCCCGCATGCAGGAGGTCCACAGCCCCGAGGAGCTGAGGAAGCTCGTCGACGAGCGGCTGGACGACCCGGACGTGACGGCCTGGCCGAACCTGGTCCACGTGCTCAAATACCCCAAGAACCGCGAGTTCTGGTTCGACATCGTGATGAACCCCCTCGACGGCGACTGGTACGAGGAACGCAACCCGATCAACCTGGCCCGGAACATCGACATCCCGGTCTACCTCCAGATCGACCAGGGCCGCGGCTGGACCCTGGACGGTCACATCGAGCTCTTCGACGTGCTCAAGGGTCCCAAGAAGCTGGACATCGGCGCCTACCCGCCGATGCAGTCGCGCCCCTGGGTCGAAGAACACGACAAGATGTTCCGCTGGTACGAGTACTGGCTCAAGGGAATCGACAACGGGATCATGGACGAGCCGGCCCTGAGCGTCTTCGTGGAGGGTTCCCGCGAGGTGGTCACCGCGGCGCAGTGGCCGCCGAAGGAGACCGAGTACAAGTCGCTCTACCTGCGCCCGCGGCACAGGCTCTCCTTCGAGCCCGAGCTCATGGGCCCCGAGTACGCCTCGCCCGACGGCTTCTACCAGGCGCCGCTCACCGTCACCGACAAGGTGCAGATGCTGAACTGGCGCACCGAGCGGTTCGAGGAGCCCACCGAGCTGATCGGCAGCGGTGCGGCGCACCTGTTCGCGGAGATCGACCAGGACGACACCAACTTCATCCTGCGGCTGTGGGACGAGGCCCCCGGCGGCGCTCGGCAGCTGATCACCACCGGCTACCTCAAGGCGTCCCACCGAGAGCTCGACGAGAAGCGCACCACCGAGGGCAACCCGTACCACCCGCACACCCGGGCGGTGCCGGTGGAGCCCGGGAAGATCGAGGAGTACGTGCTGCGGCTGTACCCGTTCGCGGCCACCTTCCAGCCGGGGCACCGCCTGGTGGTGGAACTGTCGAACGACGAGCCGCTGGCCGACGCGCACAACGCGCTGCTGCCGCCGGACGCCTTCCACCTGCCGGTGGGCCGCCCCGTCACCCACAAGATCTACCGCGACGCCGCGCACCCCTCCCGGCTGGTGCTGCCGTTCACGACGACCCCGGCGCCCGACACGACGCGATCAGGCACCGCGCGCACCGACGACGGAGACCGGCGCAGCGGCTCCTGACGAGGCCGACGCCGCCCGGGGGACCGCCGTACCCCCGGCCGGCCTCACCGCTCGGTCCAGGGCGTCGCCGACCCTGACCACACGTCTATCCGCGCGGTTTCTCGATCATCTGCGAGGTCTTTCCTCCGGGCTGTGACCTGTGGATGTACTGGTCGGCCCAGGCGCTGACGATGTGGGCGGCTCGCTGCGCTTGTCCTCGTGCGGTCAGGAGATGGTCTGCTCCTTCGAGCGAGACGAAGCTTCGCGGGTGTCGTGCCTCGAGGAAGATCTCTGCGGCGTTGGCGATGTCGACGGTGTTGTCGGTAGGCGAATGCAGGACGAGTAGGGGAACGTGCAACTCGCGTATCCGGTCACGCAGGTGAGCATGGCGGACGTCGTCGACGAAGGCACGCTTGAGGACCAGGGTCCTCCCGCCGACGAACCACTCGTGCGACCCCTCGCTGAGAACGCGATCCACGACCGCGTCGTACTGTCCCTCGACGTGGCTGGGGTCGACAGGTGCCCCGATCGTGGCGACCGCGCGGACGCCGGTTGCCTCGGCCGCTGCGGCGATGGCGGCGGCGCCTCCCCAGGAGTGCCCGACCAGCAGGTCTGCTGGAGTTCCTCGCTCCGCCATCAGCGTTGCCGCACGGATCGTGTCCTGGACCTTGATGGTGAAGGAACCGTCCCCCCAGTCGCCGTCGGAGTCTCCGATCCCGAGGTTGTCGTAGCGCAGCATCCCGATCCCCTCGCGTGCCAGCTGCTTGCTGACGCGTGAGGCGGCCGGCGAGTTCTTGCCGAGTGTGAATCCGTGGACGAAGATCCCCCAGCCCCGGATCTCGCCTTCTGGCAGGTCGATCGACCCGGCCAGTTCGGGGCCGACGACGCTCTTGAATCTCACTTCTTCAGTCATGTTGTGATCACCCGGCATGGACCGTTCGTGGGGTAGGGAGGTGAGGGCGACACGGGGTGGTGCCAGGCGCGCGCTCCGAGCAGGAGAGCAGCGAGTGTGGTGCTTGTCGCTGTCGGCGCGTCAGAGGGCCGGTTTGTGGACGGCGGTCCGCTGAGTGGTGAGCAGCGTGGTGATCTCATCGGCGAGGTGCGGGCCGAGCTTGCCCCAGCCGTCCTTGTAGCCGTAGACGCCGGCCAGGGTGCGGGCCTCGTAGTCGCCGTTCATGATCTCGATGTCGTTGGCTGTGATGAGTGCCGGGTGGGCGACGCCGACGGCCGACGAGACCTTGAGCAGTTCCTTGCGCAGGGTGCGCAGGTAGACAGCGGCCCGGGTGGCCTTCGAGGTCGGGTCGATGCCGCGGGCCAGCCATGGATTCTGGGTGGCGATGCCGGTGGGGCACTTGTCGGTGTGGCACTTCTGCGACTGGATGCAGCCGATCGACAGCATCGCCTCACGGGCCACGTTGATCATGTCGGCACCCAGAGCGAAGCCGACCGCGGCGTTCTCGGGCAGGCCGAGCTTGCCGGAGCCGATGAAGGTCAGCTCGTCGGTCAGCCCCAGTTCGGCGAAGGCGCCGTAGACCCGGGAGAAGCCCATCCGGAACGGCAGGGACACCGAGTCGGTGAAGATCAGCGGCGCCGCCCCGGTGCCGCCCTCGCCGCCATCGACGGTCACGAAGTCGAGACCACGGTCACCGCGCGCCATCAGCGTGGCCAGCTCCTGCCAGAAGCCCATGTCTCCCACCGCGCTCTTGACCCCGACCGGCAGACCGGTCTCGGTGGCGAGCAGCTCGACGAAGTCGAGCATCGAGTCGACGTCGCCGAACGCGGTGTGCCGGGACGGGGAGGCGCAGTCCTTGCCGACCGGGATGCCGCGGATCTGGGCGATCTCCGGGGTCACCTTCGCGCCCGGCAGCATCCCGCCCAGCCCTGGCTTGGCGCCCTGGGAGAGCTTGATCTCTATCGCCTTGACCGGGGCGCCGGCGACCACGTCCTTGAGTTTGTCGAGGCTGAAGCTGCCGTCCTCGTTGCGGCAGCCGAAGTACGCCGTCCCGATCTGAAGGACGAGGTCGCCGCCGTTGCGGTGGTACGGCGAGAGGCCGCCCTCGCCCGTGTTGTGCATCGTGCCCGCCAGCGCCGCCCCCCTGTTGAGCGCCGTGATCGCCGCGCCGGAGAGCGATCCGAAGCTCATCGCCGAGATGTTCACCACGCTCGCCGGCCGGAACGCCTTGGCGCGCCCGCGCGGCCCGCCCAGCACCTTGGCCGAGGGCAGCGGGGCCTGCGGGTCGTGGGCGTCGGGCAGAGTGTCGGCGAACGTGCGCTGCTTCAGGTAGGCGTGCCCCTGCACGTGCTCGACGTCGACGTCGGTTCCGAACCCGAAGTAGTTGTTCTCCTCCTTCGCCGACGCATAGATCCAGGTGCGCTGGTCACGACTGAACGGGCGCTCCTCCTCGTTGGAGGTCACGACGTACTGCCGCAGCTCCGGTCCGATCGTCTCCAACAGGTACCGGGCGTGCCCTATGACCGGGAAGTTCCGGAGCAGTGCGTGCTTCTTCTGGATGAGGTCGCGGGCGGCCAACAGCGCCAATGCTGTTGCGGTGGCCGCGCCGATGCTCCGGACGCGCATAAACGTTCCTCTCCTCGAAGCTCGACTCCATCGCCATGCGGTGGACGTCGTCGTGTCGTGTTGGGATTGGGTGTCGGGTACGACCAAGTGGGCGTCAGCGTCCATCGAAGAGTGCGAAACACCAAGGCCTGTGCCCGTGCTGTGGCTGGAGTCCCCCGACTGCGCCCATCTGCGCGAACTCTTAGGCTGCGGCGCTCGCGGCCTTGGGCTTCGGTCGTGCCCTCCAGAGTCGCCCAGCGTCCTCCGGCCACGTGGCATACGGCGACGCGCGCCTTCCCGGGAGCGCTGCCTGGACGTTGGAGACTTTTCTGCTGGATTTGCGGGTGGCAATCCGAGCGATGTCAGCGTCGGCGTTCAGTGTGACCCCGACGGGCACGACTGGGCGGCCGTCTGGTCGAAGTGTGGTCAGCATGCACAGGTGGTACTCACCCCAGAACTCCAGGCAGCCAGTTCTCTTGCGGCGTATCTCGGTGTGCATGACCGGAAGCCTAATCACGAACGATGTCCCGACTGTCCGAAAGTGGCCATGGCCACACCCATACCATTCGCGTGCGGGTCAGGGATTTGGCTCTTTTCGGTAATCGGTGGTAAGCGAAGCGTGATGAACCTCGTTGCCCGGCGCTAGGCTGCCGGCGGCAGACGTTCCGCGTGGAGTTCATTCGCGGCACCTGGATGCCCGTGATGACGACCTTGAACCCGGCGTCCACGAGCACGGCATCGATTGCGGCCGTGAACCTTGAGCCGCGGTCACGGATGAGGAAGCCGGCCCGGTTGCCCGCGTCCTCCAGGTCCATGAGGAGATTGCTTCCAGGCTGTACCACCCACTCGCGGTGGGGTGTGCGGTGATGCCCAGGATCCGGATGCGCCGGGTGGAGTGCTCAATGACCACGAAGACATACTCTCCGCCGCCCACGAGGCGATGCGCGCTACGCCCGAGCACCGCACCCGCCGCTCAAGCGCAGCGCAGCGTTCCCGACCTCGAACTCGCCAGCCTTGCGGTGTGAGACTGTTCAGCTCGGCGGGCCGAGCTGAGAAGTGAGTGAGGGGTGGGGCATCGTGTTCCCGATGTCCCCACCCCTCGTGCCATGCAATCAGCCCTTAGGCACGCGCTGTCACTTCGCCGTCGGGTCAGCTCTCACACCATCGCGCTGACAAGGTGAGCAGCGACGGCAGCACGGCACCCGCCTGCTCTCGTCGTGGCCTGGGCGGGACCTCCACCAGCGATCTGGTCCCGCCCAAGACCGCGACGGATCAGTCGGGAAGGGGTGCGCCGCGCGTTTCCGGGGCCAGCCGCACGACACCGATGCCAAGGGCGAAGACGACCGCGGTGAGGCTGAGCGGGATGGTGAGTGAGCCGGTCGCGTGGATGCCATAGCCGATGAGGAACGTTCCTCCGGCGGCGACCCACCGGGAGAAGGTAGTGGTGAACGCGAAGGCGGTGGCCCGCATCCGGGTGGGGTACTGCTCGGGCAGCCAGATGGTGAACACCGCGAAGCTGGCACCGCCGAGGCCGAGGACGGGCAGGAACGCGAAGGTCAGGCCGATGGAGTGCAGGGGGTAGGCCAGGCCGTACGCGCCGACAATGCCCACGATCATCAGTGCGAAGAGCGTGGCCAGCGCGCCGCGGCGGCCGGCACGTGCGGCGAGGCGGGGTACCACGAAGCAGCCGAGGATGGTGAAGACGGCCACCGTCATCGAGGACAGGCTGGCCAGGCGCACGGTGGTGTCGTGGTCGTAACCGGCCTGTGCGCACAGGGTGTTCATGGCGGCGGGAACGTAGGTGGCGCCGGCCCACAGGCCGATGACGCAGACCACCAGGAGCAGCAGGTTGCCGACGGTGCGGCTGCGGTACTCGCCGGAGAGCACCTCCTTGACAGGCTGCCAGAAGGACTGCTGAACGAGTTTGGCGGAGCGGTCCTGCCAGCGCGGGGGCTCGGGGGTGGTTCGGCGGATGAGAAAGACGGCGAATGCGGGGATGCCGCCGACGAAGAACATGCCGCGCCAGCCGAGTTCGGATCCGAACAGGAGGTAGACGATGGAGATCGCCAGTACGCCGAAATAGGCGGCCGAGTGCATCAGGCCGCCGAATCGTTCCCGGACACGTTCGGGTATGACCTCGGCGAGCAGGGTGCCGGCCATGGCCCACTCACCGCCGATCCCGATGGCGGCCAGGAAGCGGAAGGCGTTCCACTCCCAGAGGTTGGTGGAGATGCCGGCCAGGGCGGTGAAGACCCCGTACATGAGGATGGAGGCCATCATGGCGGGCTTACGGCCGAACCGGTCGGCGATGGGTCCCCAGATGAAGGCGAAGCCCCAGCCGAGGAGGAAGACGGCGGCGCTGATCTGTCCGTACCAGCCGATGTTCTCAGGGTCGGCGGATATGCCTGCCGTGGGCAGCAGTACGGTCAGGGCGGGGACGAGGACAAGCCCGGGGATCGTCTAGAAGACTGCTGAAGATCTTGTCGTGGGCTGTCCGGCCGTAGGTCGGACAGCCCTTCTTGCTTATGCGGTGGCCGGGGTGAGGTGCCAGCTGC